>NZ_JAMYMV010000017.1:0-93744 GCF_040318715.1 Mesorhizobium sp. M1050
CCCCCCCCCCCCCCCCCCCCCCCCCCCCCCCCCCCACCCCCCCCCCCCCCCCCCCCCCCCCCCCGCCCCCCCGCCCCCCCCCCCCCCCCCCCCCCCCCCCCCCCCCCCCCCCCCCCCGCGACTGCAATGCCGGTTGCCGATCCGGGGAGAGAACCGGAATCAACCCCAACCCGATCCATGGACTTGGCGACAAGCGGCTCTAAATCGACTAGAATAGCGCTTGAACGAAAAGTGGCAGCTCCGGGCGGCCATCCTGGCGGTGACCGCCCCGACATACGGGAGGAAGGTTATGGCCGGCTTTCATGTCATGGCGGACGCACGTGGAATGCATGTGCAGCCAGCAGTGCGGCGCATTACCACGTCGGACCTTTGGGATGCACTGCGCCTCGGCGCCGAGGATTTCTGGGCAAAGCCATCGCATTACGTGTTCCTGTGCCTGATCTATCCCATAGTCGGCCTGATCCTGACGCGGTGGACGTCGTCTGGCGCCAATGCCATCCAGCTCATCTACCCCCTGATGTCGGGTTTCGCGCTGGTTGGGCCGTTTGCCGCGATCGGCCTTTACGAGATCAGCCGCCGGCGCGAGCTCGGCATGGACACCTCCTGGTGGCATGCCCTTGACGTGCGCCGCTCGCCGGCGATTCCGTCGATCGTGGTGATCGGGGTGATGCTGGTCGCGCTGTTCCTATTGTGGCTGTACACCGCCCAGTCGATCTACACTGGCCTGTTCGGCGATCGGCCCCCGTCCTCGATCGGCGGCTTCGTCCGCGAGGTGCTGACGACCAGCAAGGGCTGGACGCTGATCCTTGCCGGCAATGCTGCGGGTTTTGTCTTCGCCGCGGTCGTGCTGGCCACCACCGTGATTGCCTTCCCGCTGCTGCTCGACCGCGATGTCGGCGCCGTTTCGGCCATCGAGACCTCGGCGCGGGCGGTCCTGACCAATCCGCTGCAGATGGCGCTATGGGGGCTGATGGTCGCCGTGCTTCTGGTGATCGGCTCGATCCCGGTGTTTGCCGGGCTCGCGGTGGTCATGCCGGTGCTCGGCCATGCCACCTGGCATCTCTACCGCAAGGTGGTCGAGCCGGAGCGCGCGCAGCAGCCAAAGAGGCCGATGTAACGAAGCGCTCTCAGCGCTGCGCGTCGGTCGCCATCTTCAGCGCCAGGGCCGCCAGCACGGTGCCCATCATCCAGCGCTGGATGACCAGCCATAGCGGCCGGCCGGCGAGGAAGGTAGCGATCGAACCGGCCGTCACCGCGATGATGGCATTGACGCTGAGGCTGATCGTGATCTGCGTGGCGCCCAGCACCAGAAGCTGCGACAGGACATGGCCTTTGCCCGGGCTAATGAACTGCGGCAGCAGCGACAGATACAGCACGGCCACCTTCGGATTGAGCAGATTGGTCATCAGGCCCATCGCGAACAGCTTGCGCGGCCTATCCCTTGGCAGTTCGCGCACCTGGAATGGCGAACGCCCGCCCGGCTTCACCGCCTGCCAGGCAAGCCAAAGGAGATAGAGCACACCGGCAAAGCGCAGCGCGTCATAGGCATAGGGCACGGCGAGCAGCAGTGCGGTGATGCCGAAGGCCGCCGCCAGCACATAGAAGAGAAAGCCGAGCGCCACGCCACCGAGCGAGATCAGCCCGGCCTTCGGCCCTTGCGACAGGGAACGCGAGATCAGATAGATCATGTTGGGGCCCGGCGTCAGCACCATGCCGAGGCAGACCAGCGCGAAGGCGAGATGATTGGCGGTTTCGGGCATCGGTTCGTTCCCCTGCCGTGGGTACATGATCCCGCGAGCCGTTGAGATGTGCCTGTCCCGGCAGGCGCGCGCAAGAGCATGGTTGCGCCAGCCGTTGCGCCAGTTGGTTGCCGATGCCTTCGCATCAACCGACGATGTGGGTCAAATGTTCGGAGACTTCTTTCATTTCACGAGAGTAATACGGCGGCTAGCATACATCTCGCGATTTCCAAGAGCGGCCGTGCAATCCGTTCTGACGGATGAGTTTCCCGTCATCTGCACGGTCTTGCCAACAAGTCTCAGGCAGTCGCCTTGGCCGCTCATATCCGAGTTGCCGGCGTAGGAAATGGGAGCGTCAGGCGCATAGACGAAGCCGCTGATCACGGAATTTGCGCCGCCATTCAGCGTCAGGGCGGACGTGTTCCCGCGATCCTCGAAAATGGTGATGCCGGCGTAAGGGCCGCTGGTCGGCGGGGAAAGGTTCACCTGCTCATTGGCGTTTATGTAGATCTGTGCGCCCTCCATGAGGAATATAGTCACGCCCTGGCCGGTCAGGCTACCGTTGCCTCCGGGCTTGATGGCGGTGCCGCGCAGGATGTAGACGCCCGGATCAAGTGTGATGTTTCCCGACAATGTTTTGTCGCAATAGGTGCCGGGTGACAGCCTGTAGGTCTTGCCGTTCCCGTTCGGGACCGGCAGACACAATGTGAAGGGAGGAGGGACGACGTCGGCCAAAGGATCAAACGACGCATATTGATGTTCGAGCGGCGTTCCACAGGTGAGATTGGCGTTGGGTAACGAAAGGCCGGAAGTGCCGCCGACGGTCGAGACGCAGCCCGCTGAAACCAGCGCGGAACCGCCTCTGTTCACAGCATCGGACGCATCGGAGTTTGCCGCGATCACGCAGTTGGTCATCGAGACATTGGTCGAGCCCTGCAGGCTCACGGCGGCCGATGCCTGCGGATCGAGCGCCAGCACGCAGGCTTGCGCGCCGGGTTCCAGTTTGACCGAGGCGGAGCGGTGAGCCTGCCAGGACGGCGCGCCGCGGATAAAGCTTGCTCGGCTGATGCTGGAGGAAACCGAGATGTAGTAGGCGCTCGCGTCCCGGCTGGCTGCCGCCGAAAAGTTGGAGACGCTGCCCGAATATTCCTGCTGGTCGGCGGTGCTCATGTTGGCCGAGAAAAATGTCAGCCCGAGCGCCCGGACATCACCTGCCGTCATGCCGGGCGAGTACTTCGTGCCGACGGCGAGCCCAGCCGCGTCCAGTGAGTTCTGCAATTGCGCGGCGTCGTCGCTCGTGCCCACCAGATCCATGATGCCGGCCACGCCGACCATTATCGGCAGCATCGCTATGGCGGTCGCCAAGGCGAAGTTGCCGCGCCTGTCGCGCGCGAATCTGAGGATCATCGCCTTCAGCATCCCTGCCCAGAAGCCAGTTTTCGGCATGACAATGCTGACAAAATGCTAAATTTCATGTTGCTGGATGCCTCAAAGACCGGCCAGCTCTTTGATGGTTCGTTAACCATGCGGCCTCGACGGCACAGTAATGCGCCGCCGTGACAACTCTCTGAAGCGGCGAAAACATCGGCGCCGCACTCCTTTGTGCGAGGCATCCGCTACCGCTCTCGCGGCCACGCCGAAAGCGGGTGACAGGCCGGGGCGGTTCGGCTAATCCGAACCGGCTGCGGCGAACCGTCGGCCGTGGTGCTCGTGGTGATCATGACTAAAGGAAATGGCATGGCGGATTCGCCTGAAATCATCGGCTCGCTCGAAGACGTGTCGAAGACCTATTCGGCAATCCTGTGCGATGTCTGGGGCGTGGTCCACAATGGCGAGAGCCATTTCCCGGTGGCGACCTCGGCGCTTGCGAGGGCTCGAGAGGTAGAAATCCCCGTCGTCCTGATCACCAATTCGCCGCGCAGAAGTGCCGATGTCGTGGCGCAGATGAACGCGATCGGCGTTCCACTATCAGCCTACGACCGGGTGGTCACGTCGGGCGACGTGACCCGAGATTTGATCGCCGAGGGCCCGCGCAAGATTTTCCATATCGGCGCCGACCGTGACTTCACCCTCTATGAAGGTCTCGACGTCGAACTTGTCGAGGAATTCGAGGCGTCCGGCGTCGTCTGCACCGGTCTATTCGATGACGAGGTCGAGAAGCCCGAGGATTACACCGAGCTTCTGCGGCGGCTGCGCGCCAGGAACCTGCCCTTCATCTGTGCAAATCCCGACATCGTGGTCGAGCGTGGCGAACGCCTCATCTGGTGTGCCGGCGCGCTGGCACGCGTTTATGCCCAACTCGGCGGCCGCACATTGATCGCCGGAAAACCCTACGCGCCGATCTACAACGTCGCCATGAAGGAGGTTGTGGAGCTTCTCGGCCGGCCGGTCGAGCGCGGCCAGGTGCTGGCCATCGGCGACGGAATGATGACGGATGTGAAGGGCGCTGCCGACAATGGTTTCGACGTTCTCTATGTCTCCGGCGGTATCCATGCCCGCGACTATGGCGACGCACTTCAACCGGATCCGGCAAGGCTGGCGGCCTTCCTGGAAAAGCATGGATATCGTCCGGTGGCCGTCATTCCCAGACTGCGGTAGGTGACTATGGCAGCTTTCCAACACATTCTCGCAACCGCACCGCTGCCCGCCGACCTGCGCGGCGGCGTGGTGGCGATCGGCAATTTCGATGGCGTCCATCGCGGTCATCAGGCGGTGCTCGAGCGGGCATTGACTGAAGCCGGGCGGCGCGGGGTGCCGGCCCTGGTGCTGACATTTGAACCGCACCCGCGCAAGATTTTCAGGCCCGAAATACCGTTGTTCGTGCTGACGCCGCCGCCGATGAAAGCGCGGCTCCTGTCCCTGCTGGGTTTTGCCGCGCTCGTCGAACAGCCGTTCACACGCGACTTCGCCTCGCTGTCGGCAGAAGCATTCGTGACCGATGTGCTGGAAAAGAACCTTGGCATAACCCACTCCGTGACCGGGTTCGATTTCCATTTCGGCAAGGATCGTCAAGGCGGTCCGGCTTACCTGATGGCAGCCGGCGAGCGTCACGGCTTCGGCGTCACGCTCGTCGACGCCTTCCGTGACGAGGGCGCCGAGGTGATCTCGTCCAGCCGCATCCGCGGGTTGCTGAGCGAGGGCGAGGTGGCCGAGGCCGCCGGACTGCTCGGCTATCACTTCACCGTCGAAAGCGAGGTGGTCGGCGGCCAGCAACTCGGCCGCACACTTGGCTTTCCGACTGCGAATATGAGGCTGTCGGCCGAAGCCGCCCTGAAGGAGGGCATCTATGCCGTCAGCTTTCGCCGCGCTGACGGCACGCTTCACGACGGTGTCGCCAGCTTCGGCCGTCGCCCGACGGTCGACGACAATGGTGCGCCGCTGCTGGAAACCTTCGTCTTTGATTTCTCCGGGGATCTCTATGGCGAGATCTGCCGGGTTTCCTTCTTCGGGTTCCTGCGCCCCGAGGTGAAGTTCGAAGGGCTCGACGCGCTGGTCGCGCAGATGAAGCGCGATGAAGCCGAGGCGCGCACGCTGCTTGCCGGCGTCAAGCCGCTCTCCGACCTTGACGCTGCTATAGCCTTTTGAACCATGATCCCGAAAAGTGGGAACCGGTTTTCGGACCAGATCATGCACAAACGGGACACTACCTTTTCAGCGCCAAACCGACGGCAATGAAGGTCCAGCCTTGGAAGATCAGGTCGATCGCCAGGAAGAGCCCGAGCACCCACAGGCTGTTGACCGGCCAGCCCATGGCGATGACCAGGCCGGCAAGTGCGCTGATGACACCGGCCGCGACGACCCAGCCCCAGCCGCGTTGCGGCCGGTGGCTGTAGCCGACCCAGGCCCTGAGCACGCCTGACGCGACCAGCGCGATCGCCAGCAGGAACGTCAGCACCGCCGAGGCAAGCAGCGGATTGTTGAAAGCGAAGAAGCCTGCGACGGCATAGAGCAATCCGCTGAGCAGCCAGTAGAAGAAGCGGCCCCACGTCTTGACCCCGAACGCATGCACGATCTCGATGACGCCCGCCACCAGCATCAGCCATCCCACGACGTAGACCGAAGCCACCGTGGCGATGAACAGATTGCCGAATGCAATGCCGCCGAAGATGAGCAGCAGCACGCCGAGCGCGACAAACCACCCCCATTTTGTCCGGGTCTGTTCGATCGCGATTTTCAAGGCGTCGCCATTCAGGGTCATTGTCGCGGTCTCCACCAAGGGCTGCGGGATGATGCCGGACGTTAGTCCCGGCGCCGGTCAGCGTCCAGTCGATGGCCGGCAGTGAGGGATCGTCGCAAACCCAGCCGATGTCTCGGGTTTAAATCAAATTTTACCAAACGGCCGTCAAAGCTGTCATCGGTAACGGTGTGCGTCGTGTTAGTGGAGTGGCCATGAGTCCGGTCGGAAAAATCTCTCTGGTGTTGGCCGCAGCGCTGGTCGGTTGGGCGGGCACTGCCAATGCGGGCGAGGGCAGCTGGTTGTCCGGTGACTGGTATCTGACAGTTGGCGCCACGGGCATGGTGGCGCCGAACTTCGAGGGCGGCAAGAAGTATCTGCTCAGCGCTTCTCCGATCATATCGCTGGGCAAGGTCGGACCGGCGGCACGTTTCACCTCGCGCAACGACAACATCTCGCTGGCGCTGGTCGACGATGGCGGTGTCCGCGCCGGCCTGACCGGCAAATTCCTGTTTTCCCGTGACGATGACAATGCTGATGAGTTGAAAGGCCTCGATCCGGTGCGCTGGGGCGGCGAAGTCGGCGGCTTCTTCGAATTCTATCCGACGGATTGGCTGCGTGCCCGCGCCGAGCTGCGCCACGGCATTCGCGCTCACAACGGCTTTGTCGCCGACATCTCTGCCGACGCTTTCTACGATGTGACGCCAACCCTCAGGATTTCGGGCGGACCGCGTGTTTCATTCGCCTCGGCCGGTTACTTCGACGCCTACTATGGCGTCGACGCGCAGGAAGCCGTGGCCTCGGGCCTTAGCGAATATCACCCCGGTGGCGGCCTGAAATCGACCGGCCTCGGCGGCGCAATAACCTGGAAGGTGACCGAGCCGATGACCGCCAGCCTGTTTGGCGAATATTCGCGCCTGATGGGACCGGCCGCCGATTCCAGCCTGGTCAAGGAACGCGGCGACCGCAATCAGTTCATGATCGGCGTGTCGACCACCTATCGCTTCGATTTCACGATGTAAGTGAATCGAACGAGACGCTTTATTCCTGCGCTCATCTCCGCTAAAAGCCGGGGCATGACGAGCTTTTCGCGCCTTTGCAGGCTGACGATACGAATTATGAGCCCGGTGTTCCGGGCGGCCTGAAGGTCGCCGGAACCGCCGGGAATGTTGCGCGCGGCCTCTCGCGCTTTTCCAGATCATAAGGCATGTCGCCCAAAAGTGGCCCCGGTTTTGGGAAAACGACATGCGTAAAAGTATAGTTCAACGCCCGAGCTGCTTAGCCGCCGGGCAAATGCACATGGCAGATCAATGACCGATACAGCGATGACCGACACCAAAGAAACGATCGATTATTCCAAGACGCTTTATCTGCCGCAAACGGATTTCCCGATGCGCGCCGGCTTGCCGGAGAAGGAGCCTCTGCTGGTCAAGCGCTGGCAGGATATGGACCTCTACCGCAAGCTGCGCGAGAGCGCGGCCGGCCGTACGAAATACGTGCTGCATGACGGCCCGCCCTACGCCAATGGCAACATCCATATCGGCCACGCGCTGAACAAGATCCTCAAGGACGTCATCACCCGCTCGTTCCAGATGCGCGGCTATGACTCGAACTATGTGCCCGGCTGGGATTGCCACGGTCTGCCGATCGAATGGAAGATCGAGGAGCAGTATCGCGCCAAGGGCAAGAACAAGGACGAGGTGCCGGTCAACGAATTCCGCAAGGAATGCCGTGAATTCGCCGCGCATTGGATTTCGGTGCAGGGCGGTGAGTTCCAGCGGCTCGGCGTCATCGGCGACTTCAAGAATCCCTATACGACGATGGCATTCCACGCCGAGGCGCGCATCGCCGGCGAGCTGTTGAAATTCGCCATGTCGGGCCAGCTCTATCGCGGCTCGAAGCCCGTGATGTGGAGCGTGGTCGAGCGCACGGCGCTGGCCGAAGCCGAGGTCGAGTACCAGGACTATGAGTCCGACACGATCTGGGTGAAGTTTCCGGTCGCCAGCCTCGTCCGCCCAATCGAAGGGGGCGAGACCAAACTGACGGAAGGAGCGCTCGATCTGCTGCAGGCCCATGTCGTCATCTGGACGACGACGCCGTGGACGATCCCGGGCAACCGGGCAGTCAATTATTCGCCGCGCATCAGCTACGGCCTCTACGAGGTAATGGCGGCCGAGAACGCGTTCGGCCCGCAGCCGGGTGAAAAGCTGATTTTCGCCGATGCATTGGCCGAAGACTCCTCGGCCAAGGCCAAGGTCACCCTGGATCGACTTCGCAGCGTTTCGGCGCAAGAGCTTGGAAGCCTTACGCTTTCGCATCCGTTCAAGGGGCTTGGCGGCGGCTACGAATTTGCCGTGCCGATGCTCGCCGGCGACCATGTCACCGACGATGCCGGCACCGGCTTCGTCCACACCGCACCCGGACACGGCCGCGAGGACTTTGACGCCTGGATGGATGCGGCGGTGGATTTGCGCGCACGCGGCATCGACAGCGCCATCCCGTTCGCCGTCGACGACGGCGGCTTCTTCACCAAGGACGCGCCGGGTTTCGGACCGGACCGCGAGGGTGGACCGGCGCGCGTCATTGACGACAACGGCAAGAAGGGCAACGCCAACCAGGCCGTCATCGACGAGCTGATCAAGCGCAACGCGCTGTTCGCGCGCGGCCGGCTGAAACACTCCTACCCGCATTCCTGGCGGTCGAAGAAGCCGATCATCTTCCGCAACACGCCGCAATGGTTCGTCTATATGGACAAGGATCTCGGCGACGGCTCGACGCTGCGCAGCCGTGCGCTGAAAGCGATCGACGACACCCGTTTCGTGCCCGCCGCCGGCCAGAACCGCATCCGCGCAATGATCGAGGAACGTCCCGACTGGGTGCTGTCGCGCCAGCGCGCCTGGGGCGTGCCGATCGCCGTCTTCGCAGATGCCGACGGCAATGTGCTGAAGGACGAGGCGGTCAACCAGCGCATCATGGACGCATTCGAGAAGGAGGGTGCCGACGCCTGGTTCGCCGCCGGCGCCAGGGAACGCTTCCTCGGCAATCACGATGCGTCCAGGTGGAAGCAGGTGATGGACATCCTGGACGTCTGGTTCGATTCGGGCTCGACCCACGCCTTCACGCTGGAGGATCGTCCGGATCTGAAATGGCCGGCCGACGTCTATCTCGAAGGCTCCGATCAGCATCGTGGCTGGTTCCACTCCTCGCTGCTGGAAAGCTGCGGCACCAGGGGCAGGGCGCCTTACGAAACCGTCGTCACCCATGGCTTCACCATGGACGAGGACGGCCGCAAGATGTCGAAGTCGCTTGGCAACACCGTGGTGCCGCAGGACGTCATCAAGCAGTCGGGCGCCGACATCCTGCGCTTGTGGGTGGTGACGACGGACTATTGGGAGGATCAGCGCCTCGGCAAGAATGTGCTGCAGACCAACATCGACGCCTACCGCAAGCTGCGCAACACCATCCGCTGGATGCTGGGCACGCTTGCCCATGACGATGGCGAGGAGGTGCCGCTGGAGAAAATGCCGGAGCTGGAGCGGCTGATGCTGCACCGGCTTGCCGAACTCGATGAGGTCGTGCGCGCGGGCTACGACGCTTTCGAATTCAAGCGCATCACCCGTATGCTGCTCGATTTCATGGTGGTCGAGCTGTCGGCCTTCTACTTCGACATCCGCAAGGACGCGCTCTACTGCGACGCGCCCTCGAGCGTGAAGCGCAAGGCTTCGGTGCAAGTGGTGCGCCATCTCTTCGACTGTCTGGCGAAATGGCTGGCTCCGATGCTGCCCTTCACCATGGAAGAGGCCTGGCTTGACCGTCATCCTGACGCCGTCTCGCTGCATCTCGACCAGTTCCCGCAAATCCCGGCGGACTGGAAGAACGAGGCGCTGGCCGAAAAGTGGCGCAAGGTGCGGCAGGTGCGACGCGTCGTCACCGGCGCGCTGGAGATCGCGCGCGCCCAGAAGGTGATTGGGTCGTCGCTGGAAGCGGTGCCGGTCGTCACCATCAACGATGCGGCACTCGAAGCGGCGATATCGGATGTCGACATGGCCGAGATGGCGATCACCAGCGATCTGGTAATCGCTCATGGGCAAACGCCTGTGGGAGCCTTCACGCTTGACGACGTCAGGGGTGTCGCCGTGGTGGTCGAAAAGGCCGAGGACCGCAGCTTGGTGAAATGCGCACGCTCCTGGCGCTACACCGCGGATGTCGGTCAGGATCCGGAATTCCCCGACGTTTCGGCGCGCGATGCGGCGGTGCTGCACGAATTGAAGGCGCTTGGCCGGCTTTGACAGGCCAGCCAGCCAGGTTGATGGGTGCACAAATGCCACGCCGGGCGGGCGAAAACCGCCCGCGCGTTGCCCTTAACGACTGGTTGAGGTAAACACGCGAAACTTCGGAAGACAAATTGTCGCCGGATTTCAGTCGCAAGTGCTTGGACGATGGGAACCGGTCACAACGCCGGTGGCAATCGAAAGGGCTGTCTAGAGTGGGACTTTTTGGCATGACCGAGAGATATAATGCGCGCCTGGCGCTGCTGGCGCCGCTTGTCGCATCGGGCCTGGCTTTGTCCGGCTGCATGGGCTCTCCGACCTATGGCACCGACAAGACCGCCGGCGAACAGCTGGCTGGCGATCTGACCGGCGCCTTTTCGATCGCGCCGAAGCACAAGGAGCAGATCGACTACAAGCCGCGTCCGACGCTGGTGAAACCGGCGCCAGGCCAGAAGGAAGCGCTGCCGGCGCCGCAGGACAGCATCGAGACGGCGAGCGCCGAATGGCCCGAATCGCCCGAGCAGCGCCGCGCCCGCTTGCGCGCCGACGCCACCGCCCACCAGAACGACCCGGCTTACCAGTCGGAGATCGTCGACGACGTGCAGACCGACCCGGCCTCGGTGAAGAAGGCAATGGCGGATTCAGGCTCGAGCCACCCGCCGGCGTGGAGCCCAGCCGATTCAGACAAGGGTCGCGCCGCCGAGATCCAGCGCCGGCTTGCCGACAGCAAGCAGGGCGACCCGAACACCCGCAAATATCTGAGCGAACCGCCGGTGCAGTATCGTGTCGCAGCCGGCACGGCGCCGCAGAACGAGCTTGGCGAGGACGAGTACAAGAAGGAACGCCGCCTGAAGAAAGAGGCGGAGGGCAAGAAGGGCAGCGGCTGGTTCGACTGGCTGCCGTCGCTCTAAAAAACGGACGGTCCGCGTTGCCTGCCGTTGACCGGCCTTGCGCCCGGTTCAGTCGCGCCGTTCCTGGAAAAATCCTTTGAGCAATAGGGCCGCTTCGGTCTCGCCGAGCCCTGGATAGATGTCGGGCGTGTGGTGGCAGGTTGGCGAGGCGAAGAAGCGCACGCCATTGACCACCGCGCCGCCTTTGTCATCGGCGGCGCCGAAATAAAGCCGGCGCAGCCGGGCGAAGGAAATAGCGCCGGCGCACATGGCGCATGGCTCCAGCGTTACATAGAGATCATGGCCGGTCAGCCGCTCCGCTGACAGCTTGCGGCAGGCTTCGCGGATGACCAGCATCTCGGCATGCGCCGTGGGGTCGGCAAGCTCGCGGGTGCGGTTGCCGGCACTGGCAACGACCGTGCCGCCGTTGGCGATGACGGCGCCGACCGGCACTTCGCCGCGCAAGGCTGCCGCTTCCGCCTCTTTCAGCGCCATCGCCATGAAATCCGGTCGCTTCACTTGGTGTCCATTCCGATTATCTCCTCGCCACCCCCGGCTTTTGGTTTTCGTTTGTCTTGCCGGAAAACCGGTCTCCACTTTTCCCTGACAAACTCTGATGATCCTGTTATTGAGCGCATCAACCCGAAAATCGGACTCGATTTTCGGAAATGATCATGCGCCAAATCAAAGTGCTACAGCGTTCGTTGCGCGCCCGAGGGGATGCGCCACGCTGTAGCAGCGCAAACGGACAAAGGCCACATGGACGACAACGACAAGAAATTCCGACCCAAGAAGGGTCCGGCCAGGAGCGGCTCGAAAGCGGCGGGACCCCGCGGCCGTGATGGCGCCGCCGGCAAGGGCGGCAAGCCGTCCTTTGGCGCCAAGAAACCCTACGCGCCGCGCGGCGATCGGCCGATGGCCGCCGAGGGCGAGCGGCCGAAGCGCGATTTCAAGGGCGGCGACAGGCCATTCAGCAAAGGCCCGCGTCCCGAAGGCAAGCCTTTTGAGAAGCGTGAGGGACCACGCAAGCCCTACGCACCGCGTGGCGACCGTCCGATGGCGTCTGAAGGCGAGCGCAGGCCCTATGAAAAGCGCGAAGGGCCGCGCAAGCCCTATGCACCGCGCGGCGACCGGCCGATGGCGGCTGAAGGCGAACGGCCGAAGCGCGACTACAAGCCGCGCGAAGCCGGTGAGGGTGGCGCTCCGCGCGGTGAGAGACCATTCCACAAAGGCCCGCGCCCCGAAGGCAAACGCTATGAAAAGCGCGAAGGGCCACGCAAACCCTATGCGCCGCGTGGCGACCGCCCGGCTGCAGCGGCGGAGGGCGGCGAAAAGCGTTTCGACCGCCCCACGCGCGATTTTGGCGACCGCGCACCGCGCGACTTCGCTGATCGCCCCAAGCGCGATTTCAGCGACCGTCCCAAGCGCGACTTTGGCGATCGACCGCAAAGCGCATCGGGTGGCAGCTTCAAGCCACGCCCGCGTCCCGCCGACGCTGCCGAAGAGGCAGGCGAACGCATCGCCAAGCGGCTGGCGCGCGCCGGTCTGGCCTCGCGCCGTGATGCCGAGGAGCTGATCGCCGCCGGTCGCGTCAAGGTCAATGGCCGCGCCCTGACGTCGCCGGCCTTCAATGTCATGCCTGATGACATCATCCATCTCGACGGCATGGAAATCCCGCCGATCGAGCGCACCCGCCTGTTCCTCTTCCACAAGCCGGCCGGCGTCGTCACCACCAACCGCGATCCCGAGGGCCGCAAGACTGTTTTCGACGTGCTGCCGGCTGAATTGCCGCGGCTGATGACCATCGGCCGGCTCGACATCAACACCGAAGGCCTGCTGCTGCTTACCAACGATGGCGGCCTGTCGCGCGTGCTCGAACTGCCGGCCACCGGCTGGCTGCGCCGCTACCGCGTACGCGTCCACGGCAAGGTCGAGGAGAGCGCGCTTGCCGGCCTGCGCGAAGGCATTGCCGTCGACGGTGTCTTTTACGGCGCCATCGAAGCGACGCTCGACCGTGAGCAGGGCACCAATGCCTGGCTGACGATCGGCCTGCGCGAGGGCAAGAACCGCGAAGTCAGGAACATCCTCGGCTCGCTCGGCCTTGATGTGACGCGGCTGATCCGCATCTCCTACGGTCCGTTCCAGCTCGATGACCTCGCCGAGGGCCATGTGCTGGAGATCAAGGGCAGGGTGCTGCGCGACCAGCTTGGCGAGCGCCTGGTCGAGGAATCCGGCGCCAATTTCGACGCCGAGGTCACCAAGCCGTTTTCCAACAAGCCGGTGCGTCGCACCGAAATCCGCGAGCCGGAGCCGGAACGGCCAAAATTCACCCGTGATGGCGAGCGCCGTCCGATCGGCGAGGGCGGTTTGATCAAGAACCGCAAACGCCGCGAAGGCAGCCGCGACGAGGCGCTGGGCAAGCTATCGACCAGTCCCGACAGAAGCTCCGCACCGGAAAAGAGTTTCGGCGAACGCGGCCCGCGGCCCGAGCGCAGCTTTGGCGACAAGCCCCGCGGCAATTTTGGCGACAAGCCGCGCGGCGGCTTTGGCGACAAACCGCGTGGTGCTTTTGGCGGCAAGCCCGGTGGCAAGAAATCCGAGCGCGAGCAGCGGCCGATCGAGCCGCCCGGCCAGCGCAAGGCCAATGTCTGGATGGCGCCGGGCGCGCGGCCGATCGGCAAGGGCAGGGCTGAAGCCGATGCGGCCAAGGCCGCTGACGCCAAGGCGCGCAAGGCGTCGTTCAAGCCGTCCTATGGCAAACCGGCCGGCGCAAAGCCATTCGGCAAGCCGAGAGGCGAGCCGGGCGGCGGCGAGCGGCCGCGCGGCGGCCCGAAGGGTCCCAGAACGAAATGAGGCCCAAAGCGAGATGAGAATTGTCGGCGGTGAGTTTCGCGGGCGTCCCTTGGCGACGCCTCGCTCAAGCGCCATCCGTCCGACGACCGATCGCACCCGCGAGGCCGTCTTCAACGTGCTGGCGCATCGCTTCGCGGAGAAACTCGACGGAGCGCGCGTGCTCGACCTGTTCGCCGGCACCGGTGCGCTCGGGCTCGAAGCACTGTCGCGCGGTGCGTCCTACGGCGTCTTCATCGAGGAGTCGGCCGAAGGCCGTGGCCTGATCCGCGACAATGTCGAGGCCTTCGGCCTGACCGGCCGTACCAAGATCTTCCGCCGTGATGCCACCGGCCTCGGCGAGGCTGGCACGCTTGCGCCCTTCGGCCTCGTCTTCGCCGACCCGCCCTACGGCAAGGGTCTTGGCGAGCGTGCCCTGCAGTCGGCCAAGGCCGGCGGCTGGCTCCGTCCCGGCGCGCTGTGCGTGGTCGAGGAGGCCGCAGTGGCGCCCTTCGAGCCAGGCCCCGGCTTTTCCGTGCTGGATGAGCGCAGTTACGGCGAGACGGTGATCCGCTTCATCGAGGCGGGCTGATAGCTTTTGACGCCCGGCCTCTTTGCCGCCGCCTTTGACGGCAAGATGGCCAACAATTCACTTTGCTTGTGGTTCATACCCTGCCTATCGTCTGCCAAGGAAATCGGAGCCGTTGATGACATCTAGGGCTGAATGGCTGCGCGGGACTCTGCTGGCGACCTCGCTGGCTTTCGTCATGACCGGCCCGGCGCTGGCCGAGAGCCTCGTCTTGCCCGATACGATTCCAGCCACGTTCAAGGTCACGGATTTCCTGCTCGACAACGGCATGGAGGTCGTCGTCATTCCCGACCACCGCGCACCGATCGTCACCCATATGGTCTGGTACAAGATCGGCAGCGCCGACGAGCCGCCGGGCAAGTCCGGCATTGCCCATTTCTTCGAGCACCTGATGTTCAAGGCGACGACCCATCATGCGGCCGGCGAGTTCGACCGCGCCGTCTCCGACATCGGCGGCTCCAACAACGCCTTCACCTCTTACGACTACACGGCCTTCCATGAGACGGTTGTGCCGTCGGCGCTCGAGCTGATGATGAGCTTCGAGGCCGACCGCATGCGCAATCTCATCCTCACCGACGATGTGATCAAAACCGAGCGCGACGTCATCCTTGAGGAGCGCCGCTCGCGCATCGACAACAATCCCGAGGCCGTGCTGGACGAGGAGGTCGACGCCACGCTGTGGCAGAACCAGCCCTATCGCATCCCGGTCATCGGCTGGATGCAGGAAATGCGGCAGCTGAACCGCACCGACGCCACCGCCTTTTATGACAAATACTACCGGCCCAACAACGCCGTGCTGATCGTGGCCGGCGATGTCGAACCGGACACGGTGCGGACGCTTGCCGAAAAGACCTATGGCAAGGTCGCGCGCGGCCCCGATTTACCGCCGCGCATCCGCCCGGTGGAACCGGAGCAGAACACCAGGCGCACGGTAACGCTCGCCGATGCCCGCGTCAGCGTGCCGAGCTTTTCCACCCAATGGGTGGTGCCGTCCTATCATTCGGGCAAGCCGGGCGAGGCGGAAGCGCTCGATCTGCTGGCGGAAATCCTCGGCGGCGGCAACCGCAGCCGGCTCTACCAGGCCCTCGTCGTGCAGCAAGGCATCGCCTCCAACGCCGGCGCCTATTTCCAGGGCACCATGCTCGACGACACCAATTTCACCATCTACGGCTCGCCGCGCGGCGATGCCAAGCTCGTCGATCTCGAGGCGGCGGTCGATGCCGAGGTGGCTCGCATCGTCAGGGATGGCGTGACGCCCTCGGAGCTGGCAAAGGCCAAGGACCGCTATATCAGGTCGATGGTCTTTGCCCGCGACAAGCAGGATTCCATGGCCAACATCTACGGCTCGACGTTGGCCACCGGCGGCAATGTGCAGGACGTCCAGCAATGGCCGGATCGCATCGGCAAGGTCACCGCCCAAGACGTCAAGGCCGTCGCCGCGCGCTATCTGGTGCTTGCCCGGTCGACGACCGGTTATCTCTTGCCGCAGCAACAGGCGGGGAATTGATTCGATGACGAACACGAACGCGATGCACGCCGGCGCGCCCTTACCTTCTCCCACAAGGGGAGAAGGAAGAGCGCTCGCCGCCCTCGCAACCCTCTTCCTCTCAATCGTCTTCCTGATCCTGCCGGCACTTACGGCACGTGCCATGGACATCCAGTCCGTCACCTCGCCAAAGGGTATCACCGCTTGGCTGGTGGAGGACTATTCCGTGCCGATCGTCGCCATCCGCTTCGTCTTCGGCGGCGGCTCGACGCAGGATCCGCCGGGCAAGGAAGGGTTGGCCAATCTGATGACCGGCCTGTTCGACGAAGGTGCCGGGCCGCTGGACTCGGAAGACTTCCAGATCAAGCTCGACGATGCCGGCGCCGAGATGAGTTTCGAAGAGAGCCGCGACGGCACCTACGGCTCGATGCGCATGCTGGCCGAGCAGCGCGACGAGGCGTTCGACCTCCTGCGGCTGGCGGTCAACGAGCCGCGCTTCGACCAGTTGCCGATCGATCGCATCCGGGCTCAGATACTGTCCGGCATCATCGCCGGCGAGAACGACCCCGATACGGTCGCGCAGAGCAAATGGGCGCGGGCACTCTACGGCGACCACCCCTATTCCCGCTCGGACGAGGGCACCAGGGAGAGCATCGCCGCCATCAAGCCGGACGACCTGAAAGCCCTGCACAGGGCTGTGTTCGCGCGCGGCGGCCTGCATGTCGCGGTGGTTGGCGCCATCGACCCCGAGACGCTGAAGAAGAAGCTCGACATGGTGTTTGGCGGCCTGCCGCAAAACCAGGCGCTCGCTCCCGTGGCCGATATCGACCCCAAGCTGGCGCAGCATGTCGAGGTCGACTACGACCTGCCCCAGACCTCGCTGCAACTCGCCTATCCCGGAGTGAAGCGCAAGGCGGCGGATTTCTTTCCCGCCGTGCTGATGAACGAGATCCTCGGCGGCGGCACCTTCACCTCGCGGCTGTTCCAGGAGGTGCGCGAAAAGCGCGGGCTGGCCTACAGCGTCAACTCCTCGCTGATCAATCAGGACCACGCCAATGCGCTGATCGTCAGCACCGGGACCCGCTCGGACCGGGCGGCCGAGACGCTGGCTATCGTCCGCGATGTGGTCAAGCAACTGGCCGATGAAGGCCCGACCGAAGCGGAGCTGGCGGCGACCAAGAAATACATGATCGGCGCCTACGCCATCAACAACCTGGACTCGTCGAGTGCCATTGCCTCGACGCTGGTCGAGCTGCAGCTCGACGGTCTCGGCATCGACTACATGCAACGCCGCGCGAGCTACATCAACGCGGTGACGCTCGACCAGGTCAAGGCGGCGGCGAAAAAGCTGCTGACCACAGAGCCGACCATCATGGTCATCGGCCCGAAACTGGCAGGGGCCGGCAAGGGATGAGCCCGACCTTCGGCATCGCCTTCGGCGGCGGCGGTGCGCGTGGGCTGGCGCATATCCATGTCATCGAGGCGCTGGACGAGCTGGGCATCAAGCCCGTGGCGATTGCCGGCTCGTCGATCGGCGCCATTATGGGCGCGGGCATGGCCGCCGGAATGACCGGCAAGGACATCCACGACTATGCCCGCGCGATTCTCGGCCGCCGCGCCCAGGTGGCGAGCCGCATGTGGCGGGCGAGGCCGGGCACGATCGCCGAAGCCATGCAGGTCCGCGTCAGCCAGTTCAACGTCGAACGGATACTCAAGGCTTTTCTGCCCGAAGCCATTCCCGAAACTTTTGCCGAGCTCAAAATTCCGCTGAAGGTGACGGCGACGGACTATTTCGGCCACAAGCTGGCCGTCTTCGACGATGGCGACCTGCACTCGGCACTGGCGGCGTCAGCGGCCATACCCGCCGTGTTCCGCCCGGTCATGCGCGACGGCAGGCTGCTGATCGACGGCGGCATCTACAACCCCGTGCCCTTCGACCTGATCGAGAACGATGCCGACATCATCATCGGCGTCGACGTCGTCGGCGCGCCGGTAGAGCTCGACCGCAAGCACCCGACCACCGTCGACCTGATATTCGGCGCCACGCAGCTGATGATGCAGTCGATCATCGCCAACAAGCTGAAGCAATGCCGCCCCGACATCCTGGTCCGCCCGGCAGTGTCGAAATACCGCGTGCTCGATTTCCTGAAGATCGACGCCCTGATGAATGAGACGGTTGGCATCAAGGACGAGCTAAAACGGCAGGTGGAGAAGGCGCTGGAGGCGCGGCTTGGCGCTGCCGTCAAAGCGAGGCGGGGAAAGCTGATCGGGTGAAGATGGTGGCGTGCCGGTAAGGCCTGACGCCTATTCTGCTTGCGGACCTGGCTTAAGCGAACAAAAGGCGACATATGGGAACGGTCGCGTTTGACCCGATGCGGCCATGGGCGAGTTCACGACCGAACGGCGGCAATGCGTCTGATGTCGGTCATTCCGGCCGACTTGACCGCGTAATTGCTGGCGCCATCCTGAGGTCGTCGTTACGCCAGAAGCGGTCGTCGAAGCTCAGAAATCGGGTGCCTCGAAGCAATTGGCCTTCAGCCATGTATTCGAGGGTCCGCTCCTGTAGCGGCTATCGGCGCGCTTCGAGATAATGCTTTCGAGCCCCATTTTTTCGATGGCGCGGAAAATCGCTAGCGCACTGCCCTCGAAATGCTCGCTGTACTGGATCTTGCCGGGGCCGTGCTCAACCAGTTGCCACAGCGCCTGCTTGCGCTGCAGCAGCGGCAAGGAGTCTAGATTGCGACCGTCGAGATGGAGGATGTCGAACGCGACGAACACCAGCCGGCTCGGTTCGTTCCAGATCGCGGCTTCCAGCGCAGGGCAATCGGGAGCGCCCTGCTCGCCTGGCACAATGACCTCGCCGTCGATAATGGCAGCCCGGCATGGCAGCTCGACAGCCAGCGCGATGGGCCAGTATTTCGTGGTCCAGTCGCGGCCGTTTTTGCTGTAAAGACGCACGCCGCCTTGATCGATGATGATCTGCGTTCGGTAGCCGTCAAGATTGACCTCGTGCAGCCATCCCTCATCTTCGGGCGGTTCCTTGACCCGAGTCGGGATCAGCGGTGGAATGAACTCCAGCCGGCCGCCGTTCACCTTGGCATGCTTACTCAATGACGCCACCTTTGATCGCGCAGCGGCGGCTGATCGGCACAGGCAGCCCGACGTCCCCCCAACCTGGACGCCTGCCGCCTGTGCCGAGCCCCCGCCGAGCCATTGCGAGCATCCGCGCATCAGGCCGAATTGTCGTTAGCTTCGCATCCACATACTTGTCCTGGCGTACATATCTCGCTCGTTGCGGCGGTCTGGCACCAGGCGGTGTTTCGGCTAATTTCGAGCGAGCTGATTAGTCCATCAAAAGCACCACAGCAGGATGCAGCTTCTTCAGATTCGGCAACGATTTCGATTGCCAGGGTATGTCGGGCGTTCCACGCACGACGAGTCGAACATCGGGATGCTTGCGCACCTCGATGGTAAATTTCGCCAGCAGGTTGATGCCGGAAGAGTTGAGAAAGTGAAGGTCCTTCAGATTGAGCGTAATGGAAGCGGGATTCGAGGCAAGCACACTGGTCGCCAACGCCGTGATAGGCGCACCGGCGTCGGAACTGGCAAGCCGCATCGCACCGTCGAAGAAAATTTCACTTCCTTCAGTCCATACGCGGTAGTCGTCTGTCTTGATTTCCATAGCCTGGCTTCGTTTCATTTAGTTGTGAATTTGCGAGATCGGAATGGAGGCATATGTCTCCACGCAAATCCGATTGCTTTCGTCGGCGGCGCTGAATATCCAAGCCAGGCGCGCGCCGTAGTCGCTCATCAACGTCAGCAATCCAAGTCCGGAGCCTCTTACGTCGGGGTTCGCGGCATTGGCTTCAATTCGCTGTATCAGCAGGTCCATGGGGTCGCCAACCGTGATGTCTGCCAGGAGACTTTGGAACTCGGACGCATCTTCACCATCGACGTCATTCGACACCTTGAGCTTGAAGCATTCCGAATCCATCGACGCCTCGATCAAAATCTCACCCGGTGCGCGAAACCTGACGGCGTTTTCGATGAGTTCGTTGACCAGATATCCAATGCTGTGCCGCACTTCCATGTAGTCATTGCGGGACGACCGGAAGCGCAATGCGAAAAGATCCGCGATGAAGTCCGAGGTCGTGGCACAATGACGCCAACTCAAGTCGAGAGGTCCGTCGAACAGCCGCACGCGACTGACGCTCTCCTTCATCCCGATTGCAACGTCAGGGGTCCCGAACAGCGTTGTCATGGCTATGTGTGCCTTATGATCACGAGGGTGATGTCGTCGTGGATCTTCTGGATCCCGATATGGGCCATCAGATCGTCGATGATGCCGGTCTTGATGTCCTCGGCGCTGCTGCCGCGACGTTTTTGTGCGCTCTCGCAGAGGCGCTCGAATCCGAACAATTTTCTGTCTTGGTCTTCCGCCTCGGTCACTCCGTCCGTATGCAGCACGATCACGTCGCCGCTCCCGAACACGATGTCGCGCGTGGCAATGAACTTCGAGATGTCATTCTCCAGGCCAACCGGCAGACCCAGATCCATCGTGTCGATACGTTCGACGTTCCCGTCCGCACGCACGACGAGAACGTCCTCATGCTGGCCGGATAGCGTTACCCGCTCATCCTCGAAGTCAAGGAAGGCCAGCGAGAGATGCTTGCCGGTGTTCGTCCGCTCGATGTTCTTGTAGATCGCTCTGTTCAGCCGATCCAGAAACTGGTGCGGATCCCTTTCGTTAGTCTCCTGCAGCGCGCGTGCAACGGATTGGACCATGAGCATCAGCACGCCGCTCTCGAGACCATGACCGGTCACGTCGCCGATGCCGATTTTGACCCGTGACCCGTTCTGCAGGACGTCATAATAGTCACCGCCGACCTCGTCGGCCGGCCGCATGTAGGCCGCGATCTCCAGACCCGGAATCGCTTCGAGTTCGAATTGTTTCGGCAGGACCATCATCTGTATCTGCCTGGCGACCGCGAGCTCGGCGCCAAGGCGGACGTTCTCGTCCTGCAGCTTTTCGTTGAGTGCGGAAATCTCCTGATTGGCGTCCCCGAGTTCCCGAGTTCGTTCGTCGACGAGTTGCTCGAGGTTTTCCGTATGAAAGCTGATCTGCTCGGCCATCCGGTTGAAAGCGATTCCTGCCGCTCCAACCTCGTCGCGCGTTGGAATGCTCACGCGGACCGAATAATCTTTGGACTGTAGCCGCTGGGCGGCGCTGGCGAGCGCCCTGAGACCCGCGGTGATCCGCTTCGAAATTCCGAGCACGGCGGCAAAAACTATCAGAAGCGAAACGGCAATCGCAGCGAGCTGAAAAAGCAGGATACGGTTGGTTGCGCGGGAAATACTGTCCTGCGCGGCGAACAGAGACGCATAGATCTCCCGTTCGGGAACGACGATCCCGACCGACATCGTTTCGGACTTGATCGGTCCCGAACTCCACAGATTGGTTGGCTTCAATCTTTTGAGGACAACAATGTAGGGTACGTGTTCGCCCTTGTCGTCGAGCATGATATGCTGAATCACGCCGTCATTGTTCCGGTCGAGAGGCAGCAATGCGATAGCCGGCTGCGTGCTTCCCCGCAGTGACCTCTCCAGGCCAGTGACGCCCTGGCTGCCCGCATCGCTCGATGACGTCAGGCCGATGATTGCCTGGCCCGACGGATTGATCGCCACCACGTTGCCAGTCGACATCGTGAGAAAGCCGAACCCGGTTTCAGCGATCTTCACGCGTTCGACGACTTCCGCGAGTTGGTCGAGAGTGATGTCTGCTCCCGCTGTACCGGCAATACCGGTGTGATCACGCGTCCACAGCGGATGGAAAAAGCTGACGATCAGCTTTCCCGTGATTGCATCGGTGTAGGGCGCCGTCTGGGTAATGTCATCGGGCACCGGCCGAGAGGCCGGATCCCTAGCCCATTGCTGCCACGACCCGTAGATACCCGGAAAGAAGAACTCCCAGAATTCCGCCTTGTTGTGGCCCGGATAGAGCTTGTCGAAGGTCTGTGCCTGGTCCGTATACGGTACGGTCCTAAATATCGGCCGTTCTTTTGGACCAATATAATACATCTGCAGTTTGGATGACCCGCTGGCCATTAGCGTCGGCGCAACGAGGTCCAGGACGGTGCTGTCTTCTATTGCCTGCTGGACGCTTGGCAGCGGACTGTGGTCGGCGCCCAGCAGGTAGCCCCAGACGCTGACCACGGACGGCGCGCCCGGCAGGTTCTGTGCCCAATCGCCCTGCGCGTCATAGACCACCTTTACCGAGCCGGGCGCTTGCTGCGAAAGGGTGGCTCCGACCTGTTGCTGCCTGCTTGGATCGTCGATCTGGGCCTGCAGCACGCCGGCCAACGCCTTGACGTCCCCATGAACTCGATCGAGCAGCAGGTCGACGCTCAGCGCTGTCGATTGGGCATAGGAACGAATGTATTCCTGGTTTGCGGTCGTCAGGCCCTCACCGACTTCCGATGTGGCATCGCGCGACAGCTTTTGAACGTTCCAAAGCGCCAGGCCACCGCTCAAAAGGAGGTCGAACAGCACGGCGCCGCCAACGACCAACACGAATTTCGCTCGAAACGAGCGCAAGCCGAAGCGCGGCGTTCCCTCATCGGCGGCTTTCATTGCGGCCGTCGCCCCGATGCGACCCAGATCGGCCAACCCGCATAACCCTTGGGGTGGAGCGCAGCGAAGATGTGGTCCTCGAAGCCCTGCCGAAACCGCGTGACGAACTCCGGTCCATCGCCGCGTCTGGTCGCCATCTCGCCCGCATAGACATCCGCCCAGGCCGCAATGACATCGGCGAAGTCCTGCGGTTCGCCGTCCAGGTTAGTGACCATAAAGGTCTCCACAAGGATGTCTTCGAATCCGGCTTCCAACAGGTATCGCCGACTCTTAGGCCCGAGCTCGACGTCCATATCGAAATGCCCGAACAGCTTCGCCACCTCGTCGTAGGTCCAGCGAATGCTTTCGCCGCGCGGCTCGCCGAGGCAATGCGAATTCTTTTCGTTCGTGATATAGACCCGACCGCCTGGCTTGCAGATGCGGTAGAGCTCCTTGAGGATGAGTTCAGGTCGATTGAAGATTTGCAGGGAATGTCGGCAGGTGACCAAGTCGAATTGCGCTTCGTCGAGCAGCATCTCCGACGCATCGCCATACGTATATTCGATGCCTCGGATGTCGAACTCCCGCATCACTCGTCGAGCATAGTTCAGGCTTGATCTGGAGTGGTCGAGGGCGACGATGCGTGACGGCTGGAACTCCTTCTGCGCGAGCACAGCGAAATCGCCGATCCCGCAACAGATGTCGGCCATGACGATCCCGGGCCTCATCCCGTGTCGCGGCAAGATTGCCCGCTCGTGGCGCCATGTCATCTTTGTCTGAGTACGCAGGATCGGCACGAACCCGCCTTCCTCAAGGAAGCCCTGCCCCGGATAGAATTCGGTGTCATACTCCTCGACGGTGATGTTCGGTTCAATTCCGCTCAGGCGACCGAATTTTCGCGAGGTCCATCCGACGACGCTTGACGTGATGACGACGAATTTGAGATCGGGCCGAGCGCGACAAGCGTCGATGATGATCCTCGAAAAGATGTGAAACGCGGCGTTGTTCATCTGCGTCAGGCGCCTGACATTGACGTAGAGAACGCCGCGCACACGGCCGATCGCATCGCGAAGCAATGCTATGCTGGGCCCAAGCTCATCGATCGCCTGAGGCCGGACCACTCCCGATATGGAGAACTCCTGGTTGTTCGCGTTATATTGCGCCTTAAAGCGCGGGAGAAGGTCGTATGGGCTCAATTTTGCAAGCCCTCGAGCGGAAGATCCACGACAAGCTTGATTGCATCGCCGTCGGCTTCCTCGATCCAGAGTGTCGCGTTGTAGTCGACAGCCAGTTCCAGGAGTATGACCTCGCGGCTCGGCGGGAGATCCCCAGACACGGAATTGAGGTATCGCTCTCTGGCCTCTATTCCTGCAAGTTGCGACATGGCTTCTTCGTAAAATTGGCGCTCCGCCGGCAAGCAAGGAAATGTCAACTCGATCCTATCTGTCGCGCCATGGCGAGACACCCTGCATGCCAGTTCGCCATCGGCATGACGCGTGCGAAAGGCGACTTCGAGCAATTCGTTGAAGGCGGAGGAAAAAAGATTTGAATGCCGGACCGAGTCAGACCTGTTCTGACTGATCATCCGGGCCATGTATGTCGAGACATAATCGCAGTGTCTCCAGGCTGAGACAAAAGCTTTGATTCCCATGTCGATCTGGATCATGGGTTCAAAGGTCGGTTCGCCGCCAGCCAGGTCATGATGAACAGGTCCCATCGGCATTCTCACTTGTTACTTCAGTATTGAACCCCGCGGAGTGGATGGCCTCCGCGACGAAAAACTTCACCGCCCGTGGTCAGGCAGTCTGGCACCGACTTGAACAATTGCGCGGTATTCCCCTCGATCGTTCCACAAATCCCCACTTCGTCGTTAGCAAAAGGGTTCGAGGCGCTAGAGCGCCCGATTTGATTCCTGCATCGCTCGTGCCATCCTCGGCGGGGACCGCTTGATGAAATCGCCGATCGCCTCGGCTCGGAGAGGCCGCCCCAGGAAATAACCTTGCAGACAATCGCAATTTTCGTTGATCAGCCACCGTGCCTGTGCCGATGTCTCGACCCCCTCGGCAGTGACACTTATCCCTAGGCCGTGCGCCAGGTTCATGATCGATCGCACGATCGTTTGGCTTTTGAGGTCGGTTTCCAGGTCCGCAATGAAATACTGATCGATCTTCAAAGTATCGAAGGGAAAGTTCTTAAGGTAGCTTAGCGATGAGTAGTATGTTCCAAAATCGTCGAGCGAAATACGTATTCCCAGGACGTTCAGGGTATTCAACGTATCGATATTGTCGATCGTCTTCTCAAGCAGGACCGTCTCCGTTATCTCAAGTTCAAGTCTGTCGGCTTCGATTCCAACTGCGTCGATGATCTGGGCGATGGTGTCCGTCAGGGAACCGCTAAGGAACTGGGCTGGTGACAGGTTCACCGCGACTGTCAGCGAGGAAGGCCACGTCAATGCCTGGCGACAGGCTTCCTCGAGCACCCATCGTCCAATCTCTTCCATCAGACCGTCGGCTTCGGCGATCGGTATGAACACATTAGGTGGAATGATTCCGACCTCAGGGTGCCGCCACCGCAGCAGCGCTTCGAAACCGATCACCGACGAGGGGGGCCGAATGAGCGGCTGATACTCCAGATAAAGCTCGCCCCGCTCCAGCGCGGTTCGAAGGCTGCGTCTCAGATTCTCGCGTTGCTCAAGCAAGAGCAGCATCGAACGGTTGAATATTCGAGCGCAGCCGCGTCCATCTGTCTTGGCCGCGTAAAGAGCAATGTCAGCGGCTTTCATCAACTGTTCGCCATCGGTCCCGTGCTCCGGCCCGAAAGCAATTCCGATACTCGAGCCGACGAAGACGGGAATGCCGTTGATGACGAACGGGTTCTTGAACGCGTCGACCAGCGATCCGGCGAGGCGCTCAGCTTCCGCTGGCTGCTCTTTTCCCAATTGAATGACAGCGAACTCATCGCCGGCATACCGGTACGCGGATTCGCCGTCCTGCAGCGCGTCGCGGATACGGCCCGCCGCGAGCTGAAGAAGCGTATCGCCTGCTCCATGCCCAAGCGTGTCGTTGACTGCTTTGAAATCGTCAAGGTCGATCTGCAGCAGGGCGGCTTTCGGCTTCAGTTCACCGAGGGCCGCTAACGCTTGCTGAAGCCGCTCGCCGAATCGCCGCCGATTCTGCAGTCCGGTCAGCATGTCGTGCGTCGCCTGATGGAGCAGAATTACATGCTCTTGCTCGTCCGTCATGGTGCGCCCATCGCGCCCCCTTGATTCAATGATTCCCACACCATTTGCAGTGGCGAAAACAAAAACGGACCGCAGCACTTCGCCCGATGACCGCGGCAAATCGATGCTTGCGGGTGAGCCACCGTGGAACACACGAAGAAATTCGCCGCGATACCTCGCATCGAGGAAGCTCGGGTAGATCTCCCAAAGGGCGGCACCCGGTGTCACCGCGCCTCCGTACACGCCCCTGAGCTTGGTTGCGTAGTGGGTCAGACAGAAGTCGCGGTCGTAGAACGACAAAAGCTCGGTCGTGTTGGCCAAAAGGTCAGCGAGAAGCGCTTCGCCGGGACGTCGAACATCGCTTGAGGAAGGCCCGTCACTCCCCTTGCCGACGCCTGATGCCTCTGGAGCCAAGAGCCACCTCCATAAGCGGCGCGAATCCACGCCGCCAGTTCAAAAATAACATAACTATCAAGTTTGGCAAACTTTTAACTCGCAGTCTTAACAAGTGCGGCATACGGCATAGGTGCAATGCGTGCTCCGCTGTGGTTTTCGACGATAATGATCAACAGTCACAGTTGGTTAATAATTCGGGAATTGTTTCGAATTGGCTATATGATTGATGGCGCGGTAGACGCGGCACGAAATATTCTGGTCCGTGAGGCGGCGTGGCCTTCCCCTGTTTTGAGCCCGCCCCCTCAACCACCGCCAATCTTGTACTCAGCTTCCGAGCGCTTTGAGCCAACCTTCAAAGGAACACGCCTTCTCGTGTTCAGCAAGCGAAACAGAGTGGGCGGGGCGCGGCAACACCACAGTACTGCGACCTTCGCGGGGGCTGTAACCGAATTCCTTGCTGAATGCTCGGCTGAAATTAGCCGCTGAACTAAACCCGAAGGCCTCAGCGATATCGACAATTCGTCGGCTGTCTGCCGGATCGCTAAGCGCAATATGGGCTGCCAGAAGTCGACGACTTTGTATGTAATGGAGAACACCACCGCTCGGTTCGAATAATTGATAGAGACGAGAGCGCGATACGCCGAGCGCTCGGCACATTGAATCGGGTGCCAGATGAGCCGCATCCAGATTGGTTTGGACATATCGACGCGCTCGCTCCATCAGCGCGACACTCGCCAATTGTTCGGCGGCCGCGGCATGTTCCGCCGGAGGCGCGAGGCAGGCAATGATCATGCTGCGTGTTGCGTGTACGATGCGGGGCAGATCTTCAGCCGTGAGACTGCGCAGTCTCGCTTCTATGCTGTTGACATAGTCGACAAAGAGGTTGGCAAAGTTGCCGGACATAATTGAATTGTTCTTTGCGTCGAGGGTTGACGCCGCATCAGAGAACAAATCACGCGGCAGATAGAGAAAGAGGCTTTCCGAGTCCGTTACCCTCCCGCGAAACGGGTAGCCAAGCGATCTGATCTCCAACTTGCCCGGCTGGTTTTCCGCAACGCGGCGATCGACCTCCGTCCATGACCGGCCGCTACGCGGCAAGACGATGTACCAATGATCGATCGAACTGGATCGGAGCTTCGCGGCGGAACGCATGTAGCTATGTGCCGGCGCGCGCTGTTGAACGATCAGCATGCCACCGAGATTCCAGGCTGTGTGGTCGGCGGGGAAACCATCGTCCAGCGATTTGTCGTCCGGCAAACTAACTTCGACAAGCGGCGCCATTTGCGCTTGCCAAGCGGCGAATTGATCCCCTGGCGCCAGCTCGAGCGTTGAAAAGGACAGAGGTTCCAGCGCCGGCGCGAACGATGGAGCGGCCTCATTGCGGGGTTGGTCTTCGCGCGACCAACGACGTCGCTCACGGTCCCGCGGCTGCCTCGCAGGAGCCTCGTCTTGCCTCTTGGTGTCCATCGCGTGGCGCCATATCCGAATCGGGTATGCCCATGCCCCTTTCAATCATGTGGTGTATTTCAGGCATCTGGCAAGGCCGGCGGAACTCCAGTCGACCGAAACGGCGATCACGCTGGATTACAGTAAGAAATGCATTCCGGGATAAGTTTCTGGATGCGAAGATAACGACACTCCTCAACCTGATGCGTATAAAATCTGGCATCGTGAAATAGTGAGTTGAGGATGTCACCGAAATGACCACAAAGCTCAACGGCGAAGCTCGTCGCAAGGTAATTCTTGAGGGATACGGTAACAATGAGCCGTTGAAAGCTATAGCGGCAAAGATCGGATGCTCGCTGGCCAGTTTGAAAGTCACCGCCAGCAAACTCGGCTGTACACGAACTCCGAAAGCAGCGGCGGAATTTCGACGCGGATTTCAGGTCCCGGAAGACAAGCAGCGAGATTACTACCAGCTTATGACTGCCGGGCAATATAGAGCTCGTGAGTGCGCGCTGATTTTGGGACTCTTAACAGAGCAATCATCAGGTAGCAGGTAAACTGATTCCAATACACCTGTGGACGATATTGTCACCTAAGCATTCCATCGTGACAGCGGTTCATCACTAAAAAGCCCGCCGCAAAGCACGGGCGGCAGGCGCTGAAAGGTTCGCACAGATGCTGCGTCGGCGTTTCAATCACTCCTGCCTCAGCCCTCACGATCTGGCTATTTGCGAACGTGTGTTCGATCGGGTCTGCGCGAATGAACATCTCGACCCTTTAGACCCGGACGCCGAAATCTTGGCGGTGATGGTCGTGGCCATTTTTCAAAATGTTCACACCGGCGAGCGCGAACTGCTGGAGGCGGTCAAGTGTCGTCGGCAAAAGGCTGCGGGAACCGGGCACTAGTATATGTCGCCCAAAAGTGCGCAGCGGTTTTAGTAAAACGAGATGGAAGCAATAACCTAAGGCGTCGCATGAATCCGTTCAGTCACGAAGCTTTAGCCAAGGCACCGGATTTGAAAACCGGCGCGGACACGAGTTCACGGTGGTTCCAATCCCGCTCCATCCGATGGTTGAGATATGCTTCGGAACTTCGGTTTTAGTGCAAACCGACCTCTTAGCCGTGATGTCGGCTGTCGTGTGTGAGTCAGGCAGAGACAATCCCATCTGCTTGAATGCGGGCGCCAGAAGCTGCCATTCCGGTTACGGCCCCCATCAAGTCGCTGACCGCGCTCAGACAGATATGAGATTCTTGCAGTTGAGGAGGGTTCTCCGTAACTCGGGTTGCGAAGCTCGAATCATAGGAGAACCCCATGCAGGTTTTTGGCCTGCCCGGTCATATTCTACCATGATGGAGCGAGACGAGGCAGGTGCGCATCAGCGGGTGCGCGCCGGTCATAAGGAACTTTTCGAGCCGACAGTGACGCGTCATCATGGCACTATCTTCAGGCTGATGGGCGACGGTCTGCTGGCGGAGTTTTCTTCTGTCATCGAGGCGATGGAATGCGCGGTTTCGTTGCGTAAATATCGCGGCGCGACTAGAACAACTTGCTGAGCCTGGCGGTATCTGGGTTTCGGCGAAGGTCGCGCGAGGTTGAGAAGAAGCTGGCTTTCGGCTTTCAGTCGATGGGCCTGCAGAAGGTCAAGAGCATCGCGGAGCCGGTTGAGGCATACCGTGTTACGACCGACGGCAAGGCCAAGCCCATGCGCACGAGCCGCAGCCGCTCGCGGCTGCCGGCGACAGCGTGGTTGCCTCAACAGGGAAGTTCGAAATCCTCTTGGTTCGCGAATCCCCCTGATTGCACGCTGCGGTGCGATATTCTGCAAGATAGCCACCCAACCACCGACGATAGCCGCATTGCTCTCGACAAGAGCACTCCCGCCGCAGACCACCTAGCTGGCAGACACTTGGCTGATCCCGGCATCGACCCAGGCACGCGTCTGCTCAAGCACTTCATCCGACAGCGCGGGATCGTCGATCGCCCGGGCGAGGATCACTGCCCCCACCATCGCCGCAAAGCTTCCGATCGCCGCGCGGCGTCTGTCCGCCGCTTCCAGCTTCGGGAGCGCCTTGCCAATATGGTCGATCTGCGATCGAAGGCCCTCTGTCATGGCTGAGCGGGCAGCCGGGGTCTGATGGCGGACAGCCGCGGCAAGACCCGCCGTCGGACAGCCGCCGGCGGCGTTGTCGCGATGACGGGGCGAAAGATAGGACGCCACATAAGCGCGAAGATCGCCCCCTCCAACTGAGTCCGCGGCGAGGACGTGGGCAAGGGTCTGCGCGATCAGGTCGTCCTTCGAACTGAAGTGACCATAGAAGCCGCCATGGGTGAGCCCGGCGGCTTTCATTACTTCCGCCACGCTGACCGCGTCGAACCCCTTCTCGCGAAACAGTCGGCTGGCCGCATCCAATATCCGGTGACGGTTCTCCGCCATCTGCTCTCGACTGACCTTCATTTCAAAATTCTCCGTCGGCCCCGTTGACATTTACATGATGCCCATCATATTTAGCAGCAATCATGATGATCGTCATGAATATAGGTTCCATCAGAGAAAAGAGCAATGCCATGACCACCATTCCATCAGTCCTCATCACCGGCGCCTCCACGGGCATCGGCGCTTCCTATGCCGAACGGTTCGCCCGCCGCGGACACGACCTCGTGCTGGTTGCCCGTGACGTGGCACGAATGGAGGCACTGGGAGCCCGGCTCCGTCAGGAAACTGGCGTTGCGATCGACATCATCCAGGCTGATCTTACGCAGCCTGCCGAGCTTGCAACGATAGAGACGAGGCTGCGCGACGACGCCCGCATCGGGATTCTCGTCAACAATGCCGGAACAGCCATCGGCGGAAGCTTCATCGAGCAGAGGACCAATGACGTCGCCCGGCTCGTTGCGCTCAACACGACCGCGCTTCTGCGACTTGCCAGCGCCATCGCCCCGCGACTTGCGAAGGCGGGTGCAGGGGCGATCGTCAACATCGGTTCCGTGGTCGGGTTGGCGCCGGAGTTCGGCATGACGGTCTACGGCGCAACCAAAGCCTTCGTGCTGTTCCTGTCGCAGGGGCTCAGCCTCGAGCTTGAGCCGAAGGGCGTCTACGTCCAAGCCGTGCTACCCGCCACGACGCGAACCGAGATCTGGGGCCACGTCGGCGCCGACATCAACTCGCTCTCCAACGTCATGGAGGTGGACGATCTGGTTGACGCGGCGCTGGTCGGCTTCGACCGCCGCGAACCGGTGACCATCCCGCCACTCCCCGATGCCGGTCAGTGGGACGCGCTTCAGGCCGCGCGCCAGGCCATGCTTCCGAACTATCGGAACGAACATCCCGCCGAGCGGTACCGCAAGGTCGCCTGAGCACCAATGAATCCATTTGATAACGACCTCGTCGCGGCGGGGACAAACAAGGTGACCTATGACCAACAAAGCACTTTTTGAGCCTTATTCTCTCGGCTCGCTGACGCTCTCCAATCGTATCGTCATGGCGCCCCTCACACGCAATCGCGCTGGCCCGGGCTTCGTTCCGGGCGATCTTGTCGCCGAGTATTACGGCCAGCGGGCCTCCGCCGGGCTGCTGATCTCCGAGGCCACGCAGATCTCGCGGCAGGGACAAGGTTACCAAGACACGCCCGGCATCCACTCCCAGGCTCAGATCGACGGCTGGCGCAAGGTCACGACAGCCGTGCACGCCAAGGGCGGGCGTATCTTCCTGCAGCTCTGGCACGTCGGCCGCGTCTCGCACGTCGATCTGCAGGAGAACGGCGCCGCGCCCGTGGCGCCCTCAGCAATCCGGGCCGCGACCAAGACGTTCGTGAACAACAGCTTTGTCGAGGTTTCGGAGCCCCGCGCGCTGGGGCTCGACGAGCTTGCGGGGATCGTCAACGATTTCCGGCAAGCAGCCGCGAACGCCATTGAGGCCGGTTTCGATGGCGTCGAGATTCATGGCGCCAACGGCTATCTGCTGGACCAGTTCGCCAAGGACGGTGCCAATGTCCGCACCGATGCTTATGGCGGATCGGTCGAGAACCGCGCCCGGCTTATGCTGGAGGTTGCGACTGCGGTGGTCGAGGAGATCGGCGCAGAGCGCACCGGCATCCGGATTTCGCCCGTCTCGCCCGCCAACGGCGTCTCGAGCAGTGCCCCCCAGGCGCAGTTCGACTATATCGTCGATCAACTCGACGCTTTGGGCATCGTCTATATCCATGTCGTCGAGGGCGCCACGGGCGGATCGCGCGATGTCGCGCCGTTCGACTTCGGATCGCTCCGCCGGCGCTTCAACAATACCTATGTCGCCAATAACGGCTATGACCTCGAACTCGCGGCGTCGCGGCTCGCCGAGGGCAAGGCGGACCTGTTCGCCTTCGGGCGCCCGTTCATCGCCAATCCTGACCTTGTGGAACGGCTGAAGACGCGCACGCCGCTGACGGAATTCAACTCGGCGACGCTCTATGGCGGCGGCTCCGCTGGCTATACCGACTATCCCGCGATCGCCGCCTCAAGCCGCCCATGAGCTATCGGAGGGCGGCGGCTGCGAGGCAGCCATCCCACGTGACAGGAGCCCCTCAGTCCTTGGCCCGCTCCACATAAGCCCCATCGGCCGTCATCACCACCACGCGGGTGCCCGGCGCGATGTGCGGGGGCACCAGCGTGCGCACGCCGTTGGACAGCACGGCCGGCTTGTAGGATGAGGAGGCCGTCTGTCCCTTGGTCGTCGGCTCGGTTTCGACCACTTCGAAGGTGGCGCGCTGCGGCAGCACCAATGAGATGGCAATGCCGTTGAACTGCGACAACTGCACGGCCATGCCTTCCAGCAGGTAAGGCGCCATGTCGCCGACGACGGCTTCCGACACCGCCACCTGGTCGTAGGTTTCCGGGTTCATGAAGTGAAAGCCTTCGCCGTCGCGATAGAGGAAGGTGTGCTCGCGCTCTTCGACATAGGCGCGCTCCACCTGTTCGGTGGTGCGGTAGCGCTCCGAAACCTTCACTCCGTCGCCGATGCGGCGCATGTCGAGCTGCGTCACCGGCGTGCCCTTGCCTGGGTGGATGTTTTCGGCAAAGAGGATCACATAAAGCTTGCCGTCCTTTTCGACGACATTGCCTTTGCGGAGCGAACTGGCGATGACTTTCACCACGGTTTTAAATCCTGCGATAGTTGATTGGCGTTTGCCGGCTTGTGCGGCGCTGGATGGGGGCCTACCGCATCTTGGCCGCCGCCGCCAGCCCCCCTCCACCATGATCTGGGCCCCATGACCGAAGCTTCACCCTGGTGGACGCCGCATGTCCATGCCGACCGCCGCCCGCGGCTGATGCTGCGCAATGCCATCGCCGCCAGCCTGCGCGACTGGTTCGCCGCCCATGATTTCGTCGAGGTGGAAACGGCGGCCCTGCAGGTCTCGCCCGGCAACGAGGCGCATCTGGCGGCCTTCGCCACGGAAGCGATAGGGCCGGACGACGCGCGGTCGCCGCTCTATCTCCACACCTCGCCGGAATTCGCCTGCAAGAAGCTGCTTGCCGCCGGCGAGCAGCGCATCTTCAGCTTCGGTCCGGTCTACCGCAACCGCGAGCGCGGCCCCTTGCACCATCCCGAATTCACCATGCTCGAATGGTACCGGGTCGGCGAAGGCTATGAGAGCCTGATGCGGGATTGCGCCGCCTTTCTGGCGCTGGCCGCGACAAGGGCAGGGGCGACGCGCTTTTCCTTCCGCGGCCGAGACTGTGATCCGTTCGCCGAGCCGGAACGGCTAACGGTTGCGGATGCCTTCACCCACTATTCCGGCATCGATTTGCTGGCTACGGTCGCCGCCGACGGCGGCACCGACCGCGACGCGCTGTACGCCGCCTTGACCCGGGCCGGCCTGCGCACCGCACCCGACGACAGCTGGGCCGACCTGTTCAGCCGGGTGATGGTGGAGAAGGTCGAACCGTTCCTCGGGCAGGGGCGGGCGACCATCCTGTGCGAATATCCTGTCGCCGAGGCGGCGCTGGCGCGGCCGAGCTCGATCGACCCGCGCGTTGCCCAGCGCTTCGAGCTCTATTGCTGCGGCGTCGAACTCGCCAACGGCTTTGGCGAACTGACCGATGCCGAGGAGCAGCGCCGGCGCTTTGTCATCGAGATGGATGAGAAACAGCGCATCTACGGTGAGCGCTATCCGCTGGACGAGGATTTCCTCGCCGCCCTAGCCATCATGCCGCAGGCCAGCGGCATCGCGCTCGGCTTCGATCGGCTGGCGATGCTGGCGACCGGCGCACAGAAGATCGAGGACGTCATCTGGACGCCGGTCGCGGCGCCCTGAATCACTCGGTAGCCGTTCCTGACCCGTTCAATGCGCGAAAACCTGCTCCAACGAGCGGAAGCCCTTGAATTCCAGCGCATTGCCCGAGGGGTCGCGGATGAACAGCGTCGCCTGTTCGCCGGGTTCGCCCTTGAAGCGGACCATCGGCCGTTTCAGCCAGTCGATGTCGTCGCGCGCCTCCAGCCGCGTCGCCAGGCGCTGCCAGTCTTCCATCAGCAGCACAGCGCCGAAATGGGGGATAGGCACGGTGATGCCGTCGACCTTGCCGTCACTGGGGGCTTGTGCTGCCTGCGGCCGTAGATGCGCCGACATCTGATGGCCGAACAGGTCGAAGTCCACCCAGGTCGCCGACGAGCGGCCGATCGCGCAGCCCAGCACCTCGCCATAGAAAACGCGGGTTTCATCGAGATCACGGACCGGGAAGGCGAGATGGAAAGGCGTCATCGAAAATGCTCCGAGCAGGCTGCGGACTGGTTATGCGTCGCGGGGTTCGAGATTTGAACCGTCAACCCTGCATTTTGATTGAAGCCTATGCCATTGCACAAGCCGGACCGGAACAATAGATGGGTGGGCAACGACCGGACGTCGGCCGCACCAGCAGGATTTCAGGCATGACCGATATATCAGACGCAGCAAAATTGACCGACCGCGTCGCGGCTCTGGTCGAGGCTGCCAAAAAGGCCGGCGCCGATGCCGCCGACGCGGTGGCCGTGCGCGGCCGCTCGACCGGTGTGTCGGTGCGTCTCGGTAAGGTCGAGGGCACCGAATCGTCCGAGAGCGAGGATGTCGCGCTACGCGTCTTTGTCGGTGGCCGGGTGGCGAGTGTCTCGGCGACGGCGGCCTCGGATCCGAAGATGCTGGCCGAGCGCGCCGTCGCGATGGCGAAAGTGTCGCCGCAGGATCCTTACCAGGGGCTAGCCGACCCGGCATTGCTCGCCAAACAGACGCGCGATCTCGACCTGTTCGATGCCACCGAAGTGTCGGCCGATCAGTTGAAGGAAGCAGCCCTTGCGACGGAAGCGGCAGCCCTTGCCGTCAAGGGCGTGACCAATTCGGCCGGCGCCAGCGCCAGTGCGGGCCTGGGCGGGCTGGTTCTGGCCACCTCGCACGGCTTCCTCGGCCACTATGTCGGCTCGCGTTTCTCGCGCTCGGCCAGCGTCATCGCCGGCGAGGGCACGGGCATGGAGCGCGACTATGAATTCTCCTCGCGCCAGCATTTTGCCGATCTCGACACGCCCGAATACATCGGCCGCAAGGCCGGCGAACGCGCGGTGCGCCGCATCGGCGCGCGCAAGGCGGCGACCGGACCGGTCGACGTGGTGTTCGATCCGCGCGTCGCGCGTGGCATCGCCGGCCATCTTGCCGGCGCTATCAACGGCGCCTCGGTCGCGCGCAAGACATCGTTCCTGCGCGACATGATGGGCAAGCAGGTGGCCGCGTCGGCCATCACCGTCACCGACGAGCCGCTCAGGCGGCGTGGCCAGGCCTCGCGTCCGTTCGACGGCGAAGGCGTCGAGGGCGAAAAGCTGTTGATGGTCGAAAAGGGCGTGCTCAACCACTGGTTCCTGTCGACCTCGGCGGCGCGCGAGCTTGGGCTCGTCACCAACGGACGTGGCGCGCGCAACGGCTCTTCCGTCTCGCCGTCCTCCACCAATCTCGCCATCGAACCGGGCGAGCGCTCGCCGGAAGAGCTGATCAAATCGCTCAAGACCGGCTTCTACGTCACCGAGGTGTTTGGCCAGGGCGTCGACATGGTTACCGGCGAATACAGCCGTGGCGCCTCGGGCTTCTGGATCGAGAATGGTGAACTGGCCTATCCGGTCGCCGAGGTCACCATCGCCTCGAACCTGAAGACCATGTTCCTCAACATGGTGCCGGCAAGCGATCTTGACCGCAATTTCGGCACCGCCGCCCCAACGCTCCTGATCGAAGGGATGACCCTTGCCGGAGCATGACCTGACCACTGCCGGCGCCACCGAGGATTTGGAGCTGCTGCGCGATGCCGCCCGCGAGGCTGGTGTCATCGCCATGCGCTACTTCGGCAACAGCCCACAAGTCTGGATGAAGGGCGGCACATCGCCGGTCAGCGAGGCCGATCACGCCGCCGACGCCTTTCTGCACAAAACGCTGCTGGCGGCGCGGCCGGATTATGGCTGGCTGTCTGAAGAAACAGTCGACGATCCGGTTCGGCTTTCGGCACGCCGCACCTTCGTCGTTGATCCGATCGACGGCACGCGCGGGTTCCTGGAGGGCCAGCGCACCTGGTGCGTCAGCGTTGCCGTCGTCGAGCATGGCCGCTCGTTGGCCGGCGTACTGGAATGTCCGGCGATGGAGGAGACCTATTGGGCGCTGCCCGGTCATGGCGCCTTTCGCAACGGCAAGCGGATTGCGGTGCGCAAGCTGGCAGATCCGGCCGAGATTTCCGGGCTGAAGCAGTTGACCGACCTGATGCCTGCCGAATGGCAGGCGCGGATGAAGCGCGCGCCTTACAGTCCTTCGCTCGCCTATCGGCTGGCCATGATCGCCAATGGCGCGCTGGATGCCACTTTCGTCAAGCCGAACGCGCATGACTGGGACATTGCGGCCGCCGATCTCATCCTGCGCGAGGCCGGCGGCCAGTTGCTCGACCAGCATGGCCGCGCCCCGCTCTATGCCGGCGAGGTGACCCGTCACGGCGCGCTCGCCGCCGGCAGTGGCGAACTGCTGGCCGTGCTCGCCGGCGTCATCGCCGGGCTGGATGCGTGAAAGCGCTTTCCTGAACGAGATGAATTCATCAGGCTCTAAGGTTCCAAAGTCGGCGGCTTTGGTCTAGACCTGTCACAAACTCACGATATGTGAAGGACCGACATGGCCGCGGAAGACGGAAAGAAACAGCTTTTGCATCTGGTGTTCGGTGGCGAACTGAAGAAGCTTGGCGGCACCGAATTCCGCGATCTCGACGGGCTCGACATCGTCGGCATCTATCCGGACTATCAATCCGCGCACACGGCGTGGAAAGCCAAGGCGCAAGCCAGCGTGGACAATGCCCACATGCGTTATTTCGTCGTTCACCTGCATCGGCTGCTGGACCCCGACAACAAGGCTGCCGGTTGACTTCGATGGAGCATGATCTGGCGAAAGGGCCAGCGAGAGAGGCCTCGCCCACGGGCAGGGGACGCAGCCGCACGACCAAGGCCTTCTGGCGCAAGATTCGCCAACCACTGGCGGAATCGCGGTTCGTCAAGAACGCCATCGCCAGCCTGTTCGCCCAGTTCGTCCGGTTCGTACGCCTCACCAACCGTGTCGTCGAGGGATCGGCGCGGTTTTCAGGCGGTGACTATACCGAGTTCGAGCCCGGCATCATTGCCCTGTGGCACGGCCAGCACCTGCTGACGCCAGCCTATTACCCCAAGCGCAAGCCATTGGTCGCCATGGTTTCGCGCAGCGCCGATGCCGAGCTCAACGCGCTGATGCTGGAGAAATTCGGCATCGAGGCGGTGCGCGGTTCAGGTGGGCGTGAAAATGCCAGGCATCTCGACAAGGGCGGGGCAAGAGCCCTTATCGCCCTGAAAAAGTCGCTCGCCAGCGGCAAGAACGTCGCCATGATCGCAGACATTCCGCACGGTACACCGCGCGACGCAGGACTTGGCATCGTTCTCCTGGCCCGCCTCTCGGGCCGGCCGCTTGTGCCAGTCGCCATCACCACAAGCCGCCGTAAGGTGCTCGAGAAGAGCTGGGACAGGACCACCATCAACCTGCCGTTTGGCCGCTCGTCGATCGTCATTGGCCCGCCGATCTTCGTGGCGCCTGATGCCGATGACACCGAAATGGAGCGCAAGCGCCAGGAAGTGACGGTCGCGCTCAATGCCGCGACCGCTGAGGCCTACCGTCTTGTGGACGCCACGCGATGAGCGGTCGCTGGGCGCGAGCCATGCTGTCGGCGTACCGCTTCGCGGGTGCGGCCGCCTATCCGCTGGTCGGGCCTTATGTCGCCTGGCGCACCTCGCGCGGCAAGGAAGACCGCTATCGCCGGCGCGAGCGCTATGGCGTCGCCGGCCGCCCGCGGCCCCAGGGTCCGGTGATCTGGATCCATGCTGCAAGCGTGGGTGAGACAATAGCCGTCGTGCCGCTGGTCGAAAGCATTCTCGACTACGGCGTCAACATCGTGCTGACGACCGGCACGGTCACTTCGGCGCAGGTCGCCGACGAGCGGCTCGGTGATCGCATCATCCACCAATATGTGCCGCTCGACCTCAAGCCGGCGGTCAGCCGGTTCCTCGATCACTGGCAGCCGGATCTGGCGATCATCGCCGAATCCGAGATCTGGCCGATGACCATCCTCGAGCTTGGCGCGCGCCGCGTGCCGCAGGTGCTGGTCAATGGCAGGCTGTCCGACCGTTCGTTCAGGTCGTGGAAGAAACGGGCAAACATCGCCGAGGCGTTGTTTGAGAATCTGGCTCATGTGGTGGCGCAGTCGGATGTCGATGGCGAGCGCTTCCTCGCGCTCGGCGCCAGGCCGGTCACCGTGTCGGGCAACCTCAAGGTCGATACTTCGCCGCCGCCGGTCGACGAACGGGTGCTGGCGACGCTGCGGCGGCAGATCGGCGCGCGTCCGACCTGGGCGGCGATCTCGACCCATGACGGCGAGGAGGTGGTCGCCGCGGAAGTCCACGCGACACTGCACAGGCGTCACCCTGGTCTTCTGACGATCGTCGTGCCACGTCATCCCGACCGCGCCGAGGCGCTTGCCACGCAGATTTCCGGCATGGGCCTTAAGGTCGCGCGGCGCAGCAAGGGCGACAGGATCACTGCCGACACCGACATATTGCTCGGCGATACGATCGGCGAGATGGGGCTCTATCTCCGGCTGACGGAAATCGCGTTCGTCGGCCGCTCGCTGACCTCGGAGGGTGGCCAGAATCCGCTGGAGCCGGCCATGCTCGACACCGCGGTTCTCGCCGGCCGCAATGTGCAGAATTTTCGCGAGGCCTACCAGCGTCTGCTCGACAGCGGCGGCGCCAAGCTGGTGCGCGATCGCGACATGCTGGCCGGCGCCGTCAATTTCCTCCTGACCAACGAAGTGGCGCGCCACGAAATGATGGCGGCGGGCGTTGCGACCGTCGATGAGATGCGCGGTGCGCTGGCGCGCACGCTGAAATCCCTTGAGCCTTACATCCAGCCGCTGGTCATCAAATCGCGCCTGAAGGGCGCTAACGGGCGCTAACGTGGCTTCCGAAGCACCACCATTCTGGTGGGAAGAGCCGGACTGGCGGGTCCTGGCACTGTCGCCGCTGTCGGCCATCTATGCGCTTGCCGCCGGCCGGGGCATGCGGCGGGCCAAGCGTGAGAAAATCGAGGCACCGGTTCTGTGCGTCGGCAATTTCACTGTTGGCGGTACCGGCAAGACACCGGTGGCCATCGCGCTCGCCCAACAGGCCAAACGCATGCATCTGAAACCCGGCTTCCTGTCGCGCGGCCATGGCGGCTCCTTCGCCGAGCCGCATGTCGTCGATGTCAATCACGACAGCGCCAGGCATGTCGGCGACGAGCCGCTGCTCTTGGCCGAACACGCGCCAGTGGCGGTGACGCCGAACCGCGCCGCCGGCGCCCGGCTGCTGCTGGAAAAGCATGGCTGCGATTTCTTGATCATGGACGATGGCTTCCAGAGCGCGCGCATCCATATCGACTACGCGCTGGTCGTCGTCGACGCGCGCTACGGGATTGGCAATGGCCGTGTCATTCCGGGCGGTCCGCTCCGGGCCAAAATCGTCGACCAACTGGTCTTCACCAGCGGGCTGTTGAAGATGGGCGAGGGCACCGCCGCCGACGCCGTGGTACGCCAGGCGGCGCGCGCCGGCCGGGCGATCTTCGAAGCCCATACCGAACCAACCGGCAAGGCAGGGCTTGCCGGAAAGCGGCTCCTGGCCTTCGCCGGCATCGGCCACCCCGAGAAATTCTTCGACACGGTGCGCAATGCCGGCGGCGAGCTGGCGTTGACTCGGCCGTTTCCGGACCATCATTTCTATGGCGAGGATGAACTTGCCGAACTGGCGGCGACCGCACGCAACGAGGGGCTTGGCCTCATCACCACCGCCAAAGACGCCGCCCGGCTGCGGTACGGCGCCTCACAGGACTTTCTCGACCGGCTCGAAGTGCTGGAGATCGACACTGTTTTCGAACTCGATCACGTGCCCGCGCGCATCATCGACGAGACGCTCGATGCCTGGCGCCAGCGTAAAATGAGGGGCTAACCGCGCTTACGCAGCTCCGGATGCACCTCGATTTCGCGGCGCAGGGATGCAGTTGCGCTGACATAGGGCTCTTGCCTGGCGACGCTCCAGTATTTCAACTCATCGAGCGGAATGCTTTCGCCGGTCACCGCGCAGCGCACGAATGCGCCGGGGCTGGTAACCTGGAAATCGCCATCGAGATAGCGGATGCGGGCTTCCTTGCTGCCGCCGGGGCCTTCGAAACGGTTCATCATGCAGGGACGCCGAGGTTCATGGGGATTTCATCGCCATAAATTTCCGGCGAGGTCAAGCATGTGACAAGCCTGAGACAATGCTGAACCCCTAATGTTGGGAAGAAAAACGCTGTTGACAGGGCGCTATGGATATTTCCTCTGCTCGTCTTGCCGCCTTGCTTCGGGAAGCAATAACGCCGCAGGCCGTGCCGTCGGCGAGGGCCAATCCGGTAAAAGCCGCCCTCGTGAAGGCACTGGTGGCGCCGCCGGCGCCATCCGGCGCGCCCGTGCGTCCGGCAGTGACACCGACACTGCCTATGCTGATATTGCCGGCAACAACGGTGAGAGCCCAGCAGCCAGCATCGGCGGAGATGTTGCAGGCCTATCTGGCGCTCGCGGAACCGGACGGCGAAACGACCGGCGATCCCGCAGCGACTGCGGCGAGGACATCGGCCGACGACGATACGCGACGTGGCCTGGCGCCGCCGCCGGCAAGGGTCGATGAGGCAGCCGCCGCAAGGCCCACAGCACTGCCGTGGCTTGCGCTCCTCTCACGTGAGGTTCCAGCCCTGCGCCGCGCGGCGGTAGCCAATGCGGTTGCAGGACGAGGGCGGGCGGCTTCCCGGTCGAACGACGTGGCGCAACCCGAAAGCAGGCAGATGAGCGTCGGGCTAACGTCGTTGGCTGCCGGGCTGTTGGTCGCGGCGATCGTCGGGTTCGTCCTTCTGGTGCTACGCTAACCCTCAGCATCGATGAAGGCTTCCATCTTTTCCGGCGGCAGTCCTGCCTGCACCGCGATACGGCGCGCCAGTTCCGCCGCGGCGGCCCGTGGCCGTCCCATCGGCCGGTCGAGCCAGTAGGACACCGGATTGAGCGCGGTGCGCTCGTCGACGGGAGCGATGCGGCCCGACTTCAATTGATGTCCGGTCAGCGGCGGGCGCGCCAGTGCGATGCCGAGCCCATAGGCAGCGGCGTCGAGCACCAGATTGTAGTCCTCGAAGCGACGGTCCTGCGGGCGCGGGCGGTAGTCCATGCCTTGCGCGGCGAACCAGGCGCGCCAGGCCGACGCATCGGAATCGTTGATCAGCGGAAATTTGAGCAGCCGGGCAGGGTCGCCGCGACCGATCTCGCGGGCTAGCTCGGGCGAGGCGATGGGGAAGACATGTTCCTCGAAGAGCTGCACCGAGACGCGGCCTGGAATGCCGCCGCGGCCGCAGCGGATCGAGAGGTCAATGCCTTCGTCGGCAAGGTCGGTCTGACGTATATCGACATCCAGCACGATGCGCAGCTTGGAGGGATCGTTCTCCAGCGCTGCCATGCGCGGCATCAGCCACAGCCCGCTGACCGAGGGGATCGAGGTCAGACGCACCACGGCGGTGCCGCGCGGTTCGACCCAGCGGTCGGAATGGCTGGAAATCAGCGCGAAAGCTTCGGCTGTGCGCAGATGCAGCCGGTTGCCCTCGATGGTCAGCGAAACGCCGCGCGCGCCACGATCGAAGACTTTCAGTCCCAGCCAGTCTTCGAGCTTGGCGATCTGCCTGCTGACGGCGCCGTGGGTGATGTTGAGCTTTTCGGCCGCCGCCGAAAAGCTCCCTGTTCGCGCCGCCGCATCGAAGGCGCGCAGCGTTTCGAGCGGCACCATTGTGTCTGAGCTGTGATCCATAGTCACAGGTGATCCTCGATTTGGTCGTTTGTCAACTGGCCCGAAAAGGCGTTTTCTGCCTTTCAGGACCGAAGAATGCGAGGACGGTGAGATGGGTGCAATCACGGGCACGTTGAATTCGACACAGCGAGTGGACACCACGGCAGCCATTGCGGTGGCGCTGACGGTGGTTGGCTGGGCGTCAGCCTTTCCGGCGATCCGCGCCGGTCTTGCCGCCTTCGGGCCGCTGGAACTCGGCGCCCTGCGCTTTTCCATCGCCGCGGTGCCGGCGGCGGTCTTCCTCGCGGTCAAGCGTCCGGCGCTGCCCAGGCTGGACGAAGTGTGGCGCCTCGTCTTCGGCGGCGCCATTTTCGTCGCGCTCTACACCGTCATGCTCAATTTCGGCGAACTGACCGTCTCGGCAGGTGCCGCCGGCTTCATCATCAATGTCAGCCCGATCTTCACCGCCATCATGGCGATGGCATTGCTTGGCGAGCGCTTCTCGGGCATGGCGTGGTTCGGCACGGTGATTTCCTTTGCCGGCATTGGCATCATCGCCACGGCAGACGGGCAGGGCCTGCATTTCAACGCCGGTGCCCTGCTGGTACTTGGCTCGGCCTTATGCTCGGCCGTCAACACCATCGTCCAGAAGCCGCTGTTTGCCCGCCACCATCCGTTGACCATTTCGGCTTCGAACATGGTGCTCGGCGCACTCTGCCTGTCGCCCTTCCTGCCGTCAGCCTTTTCGCAGGCGGCGGCTGCTGACACCGCAGGCCTTGGCGCTGTGATCTTTCTCGGCATCGTCCCCAGCCTGATCGCCTATGCCGCCTGGGCGACCGCACTGTCGCGTCTGCCCGCGGCACGCGCCTCGAACTTCCTTTACCTGGTTTCGCCCATGTCTGCCCTGATCGGCTTCTTTTGGCTGGGCGAAGTGCCGACCCTGCTCGGCATCCTTGGTGGCGCGCTGGCGCTTGGCGGCGTCATCGTGGTGAATTTGAAGAGATGAATGCTGGAGTTGTCCGACTCCAAAGAAATGCTGAAGCCCGACCCTCCGACGTCTACCTGATCGGCCAGTGTCCCTTGCGCTCCGATAAATCCCGGAACGAACCCCGGCTAGACGCGTTTTGCCGGTGTTTATTCGACGGAGGCCCGAATGGTGGGTGCAACGACGCACCGGCGCATGCAACTGGATGATTTATCCATTTTCTACCGCGACGCAGGGCCACCCGAAGCACCTGTCTTGCTCTTGCCGCACGGCTATCCCTGTTCCTCATTCCAATTCCGCCAATTGATGCCCGCGCTCGCCGACCGCTGGCGGACGATTGCACTCGACTGGCCGGGCTTCGGGTACAGCAGCACACCCGATCTGACCGCCTTCGGCTATGATTTTGACGCCTATGCCGACGTGCTTGCCAAACTTGCCGATGCATTCGGTCTCGAGCGCTACGCCTTGTGGCTGCATGATTATGGCTCGCAGATAGGACTCCGGCACGCGATCTCGTATCCGGATCGGGTCACCGCGCTCATCATCCAGAACGGTGATATCTACGAGGACGTCCTCGGTCCCAAATACGCCGTGATCAAAGCTTGGTGGGCCGACAAGACGCCCGACAAGCACCGCCCACTCGAGGCGGCGGTGAGCGAGGACGGGTTTCGCGCCGAGTTCATCGGCGAAGTGGCGGACGACGTCGCCATGCGCGTGCCGCCCGATCTGTGGAAACTTCACTGGCCATTGATGGACACACCCGTCCGTCGACAGGTCGCCGTCGATCTAATGGAGAAACTGGAGGCCAACCTTGCCTGGTTCCCGCGATATCAAGCCTATCTGCGCGCCCATCATCCGCCGACGCTGTTCGTCTGGGGGCCAGAGGACGGCTATATGCCGGCAGCGTCCGCCCGGGCCTATCATCGCGATCTGCCCGATGCGGAACTGTATTTGATCGATCGCGCGGGCCACTGGCTGCTGGAGACACATTTCGACGATGCCCTGCCACTGATTCGCGAGTTTTTGGCACGTGTCCACGCCTGATCGTCGCTCAAGGTTGGGGTTCGCAGTGCCCGTGCCCGTCTGTGCGAAGGAGTTTATCATGCCGACTAAGCCGACAATCGCGCGCATTTGGCGCGGTCGCACACGCCGCGAGGTTGCCGACGCCTATGAGTCATACATTCGCGCCGAGGGTATTCCACCCCTCGAGAAGACCGCGCTCGGCGTCCAATTGTTGCGCGAGGACCGCGGCGAGGAGACGTGGTTCACGACCATCTCCTATTGGGCCGATATGCAAGCGATGACCGCCTTCACCAAAGGCGAACCGACCAAAGTCCACCATTTGGACCGCGATGCCGAGTTCCTGATAGAATTGCCCAAGCGGATCGATGTCCATCGGATACTCGTCGATAGGCAGGGACTGCGCTGACGGCCACGTGGTCATTCGCAACCTCACCTTTCTTCGCGGTGATGTCGCTGATGTGGGGGCTGACCTGGACGGCGATCAAGTTCGGTCTCAATGACTTACCCCCCACTTCTGTTGGCGGCGATGCGCTACCTGCTGGCTGCTGCGATGCTGGCGATTGCCGTGCGTGAAGCCGGCGCCGCATTCGGGGCGAGCGCGGCGAACGGTTGTCTCGGCATTGCTGGTGAACACTGGCACCTACGGTCTGCTCTTTCGCCGACCAAACGCTCCTCCTGCATCGTCTTTCCCAGAACTGAACTAACGCCGCCCAAACAGCCTCTCGATATCCGCCAGCTTGAGCTCGATATAGGTCGGTCGCCCGTGGTTGCAGGTGCCGGAACCCGGCGTCGCTTCCATCTGGCGCAGCAGCGCGTTCATCTCCTCGGCCTTGAGCAGGCGGCCGGAGCGGACCGAGCCGTGGCAGGCCATGGTCGCCGCGATCTTGTCCAGCCGCTCCTTCAGCGTCTCGACCGTGTCGTTGTCGGCGATCTCGTCGGCAAGATCGCGCACCAATTGCTGGACATTGGTTTCACCGAGCATCGACGGCGTCTCGCGCACTGCGACGGCGCCCGGGCCGAAGCGCTCGATGCCGAGGCCGAAGCGGGCCAGCGTCTCCGAATGCATCGCCAGCCGTTCGGCATCCTCTTCCGGCAGGTCGATGATTTCAGGCAGAAGCAGCATCTGCGAGGGCACGGGGCGCGACTGCAGCGCATTTTTCAGCGCCTCGTAGACCAGCCGCTCATGCGCTGCGTGCTGGTCGACGATGACGAGCGAATCCCTGGTCTGCGCGACGATGTAGTTCTCATGCACCTGGGCGCGCGCCGCACCCAGCACCGCGCCAAGCAATGTCTCGGCGGCTTCGCCCTGTCCGGCGCGCGCATCGGCGCTGGCAAGCGGACCGGCATCGAACGCAGCCTGATCATTTTCGCGCAAACCGCGATGCTCAAAGCCAGCCCCTTCGAAACCCATGTCGAGAGGGCGCTGGGATGAACGGGCAGCATCGAAGCCGGACGAGCCCGACGCGCGGTAGGCCGCGTCGTAGCTGCGGTGGCCGTTCGCCGGGCCACCGTAGGATGCGGCACCGGGCCGGAAGGCCGCCATCATACCGGCAGCGCCCGTGGTCGCGGCACGAATGCCGGAATCGGCGAGTGCTTGCCGGATTGCTCCGACGATCAACCCACGCACCAGGCCAGGGTCGCGGAAGCGCACATCGGCCTTCGCCGGATGGACATTGACGTCGACGATGGCCGGATCGAGCGTCAGGAACAGCACCGTCACCGCATGGCGGTCGCGCGGCAGGACGTCGGCGAAGGCACCACGAATGGCGCCGGCGATCAGCTTGTCGCGCACCGGGCGGCCGTTGACATAGGCATATTGTTGCAGCGCGTTGGCGCGGGTGAAGGACGGGATCGACACGTGACCGGTCAGATGCACGCCTTCGCGCATCGCATTGAGGGCAATCGAATTGTCAGGAAAGTCGGCACCCATCACCTGGGCGATGCGACGCAGGCTGCCTTCCGCGCTGTCGTCGGCCGCCGGCAATTCCAGTGTCGAACGATCCGAGCCGGCCAGCGTGAAGCGCACGGAGGGGAAGGCGATGGCGATGCGCTTGACCACGTCGCTGGTCGCCGAGCTTTCGGCACGCTCGCCTTTCATGAATTTCAGTCGGGCCGGCGTTGCGAAGAACAGGTCGCGCACCTCCACCGTGGTGCCACGATTGGCCGCCGCCGGTCGGACGGGCAAGACGCGGCCCCCCTCGATGCCGATCTCGGCGGCACTGTCGCCGGCGGCCGTGCGCGAACGGATCGACAGCCGCGACACCGAGCCGATCGACGGCAGCGCTTCGCCGCGGAAGCCGAGTGATCGGATATCGTTGATATCCTCGGTGAGCTTGGAGGTGCAGTGGCGGGCAATCGCCAGCGCCAGCTCCGGTTCTGGAATGCCGGAGCCGTCGTCGGTGACGCGGACCAGGTTCAGCCCGCCGCCGGCCGTAACGATCTCGACCCTGCCGGCACCGGCATCGAGCGCATTCTCGACCAGTTCCTTGACCACGCTCGCCGGACGCTCGATGACTTCGCCGGCGGCGATCTGGTTGATCATCGTTTCGGAAAGCTGGCGGATGGGCATGCCGTCACTATAGGCGGATTCGACGCCGATGAGGAAGCATTCGATGTAGGCGGAATAGCGGTGATGCTGTCCCGCCGACTTCCAAGGAACTGGGAGGCACTGTCCCTCACGCCTGCGCGGCCAGCCAATCCCGCACCTTGCGGGCGTTGTCGCTGAGCTCGCGATTCTTCGGCCAGACGACGTAGAACGCCTTGCCGGTCCTCAGCACATGATCCGTCACCGGCACCAGCAGGCCTGATGCCAGCAGCCGCTCGGCAAGATGCCGCCAGCCGAGGGCAATGCCTTGCCCTTCCATGACGCCCTGGATCACCAGGCCATAGTCGTTTATGCGCAGGCCGCGCGCGGTGTCGCTTAGGCTGGCGCCGGCCGACAGGAACCATTCGTCCCAACTGGCCGCCTCGCGGTACGGCTCTTCCAGATGGATGAGACGGTGCGTGGCCAGTTCCGCCACCGATTTGGGCAGGCCGAACTTCGCCGCGTAGCTGGTGCCGGCAACGGGAAATATCTCCTCGTCGGCCAGCGGCAGCGAATGATAGTCCGGCCAATCCCGCGGCTCGCCGCCGCGCACGCCGAGAGGGATGCCTTCGGCGATGATGTCAAGATCGCGGTCGGCGGTCTGGATGCGCAGGTCGATGCCCGGCAGTTCGTCTCGGAACTGCTGCAGGCGCGGCATCATCCAGAAGGAACCGAAGGCCGTCGACGCGGCCAGCGTCACATGGCCGCCGGTTGCCTGCAGGCGCAGATCCTCCGCCGATTTGCGGATATGCGAGAGGCCGAGCGAGACATCGGCGTGGAAGCGCTCCCCGGCCTCGGTGAGGACGACCTGACGATGGCGGCGCTGGAACAGCTTGGCGCCGAGCTGTTCTTCCAGTCCGCGCACCGCATAGGAGACGGCAGCCTGCGTCATGCCGAGTTCGCGCCCGGCGGCGGTGAAGCTCGACAGACGCCCGGCCGCCTCGAAGACGATCAGGCTGCCCGCGGAGGGCAGGAGGTGGCGCAGGCTTCGCATAAGCTCAGCTTATACAAGCGATCAGGATTTTCCAGCGTCACATCACCATTTTGTCCCGTTAGGCTGGTCTCAATGAGTGGAATGGAGTTGCCATGAACGCACCGGCCCCTGAAGTGACCGAACACGCCAACCGTCGAAGTGGCGGCCGCTTGGGGCGCAAGGCGCTGCGCGGAGCGCCGGTAATGTCGTTTCCGACGCTGGTCCGCAAGATCCCCGTCTATCAGATGGTTCCCGATGAGGCGGTGGAACTGATCCATGAGGAGTCGCTCTCGATCCTCGAAGAGGTGGGATGCGAGTTCCGCGACGACGAGGCGATTGCGATCTGGAAGGCGGCCGGGGCAGACGTTTCGGAGACGCGTGTCCGCATCGACCGCGCGTTGCTGATGGAGCTCGTGTCGAAGGTCCCGTCGGAATTCACGCTCAATGCGCGAAATCCGCAGCGCTCGGTGCGCGTGGGCGGCAACAACTCCATCTTCGTGCCGATGTACGGCGCGCCTTATGTGCGCGACCTCGACAACAACAGGCGCTACGGCACGCTCGCCGACCTCAACAATTTCCACAAGCTCGCCTACATGGCGCCGGCGCTGCATTCATCGAGCTCCATCATCTGCGAGCCGATGGAGATTGCGGTGCCGAAGCGTCACCTCCACATAATCCATTCAGCGCTGAAGCACTCCGACAAGCCGTTCATGGGCATCGTCACGTCCAAGGATCGGGCGGAAGACACGATGGCGATGGCGGGCATCGTGTTCGGCGAGGATTATGTCCGCGACAACCCGGTCCTGGTGTCAATCACCAACTGCAATTCGCCGCTTGTGTGGGACGCCACCATGCTGGACGCGATGAAGGTCTATGCGCGGAGCAACCAGCCGCTGATCCTCGCGCCCTTCGCACTGTGCGGCGCCTCGACCTCGGCCTCCGCCGTGGGCGCGGTGGCGCAGGTCAATGCGGAAGCGCTGGCGGGCGTCGCGTTCACGCAACTGCTGCGCCCGGGGTCGCCGCAGGTCTACGGACAGTTCATGGTGACGGTGGACATGAAGACCGGCGCTCCCATGGGCGGCACGCCGGAGGCGGCCCAAATGATGTATCTGATGGGGGCGCTGGCGCGGAAATACCGGCTGCCGTGGCGCACGTCTGGCTTCCATGTCGGGTCGAAGCTGAACGATGCGCAGGCCGGTTACGAGGCGAACATGCTGATGCATGCCGCCATCCTTTCAGGCGCCAATTACATCTGGCACTCCGCCGGATGGCTCGAGGCCGGCCTGACTTGCGGCTATTCGAAATTCGCGACCGACTGCGAACAGCTTGTCGGCTGGTACAAATACGCCGGCGGGCTGCCGTTCGACGATTTCAAGGAAGCGATGGCGGCGATCCGCGAAGTGGGGCCGCAGGGCCATTTCCTGGGCACCCAGCATACGCTCGAACATTTCGAGTCCGCCTTCTTCATGCCCACCATCATGGACTTCAACTCGTTCGAACAGTGGAAGGCCGAAGGGGCGAAGGACCACGACACGCGCGGCCGCGAAAAGGCACGCAACATGCTGGCGGATTATGAGGAGCCGAAGCTCGACGAAGGCATCGCCGACGGCCTGACAGACTTTATCGCGCGGCGCGAGGAGAAGCTGCCGGACAGCGTCAGCTGACGCAACGAACCAAGACCAAGGGAATCAGACGGGAGGAAACAATGACCTTATTCAGAAGCAATGGCGATCAGGTGCCGAGCGCCATCGAAGCAATGGCCGCCGAAGCACGCGCGGGTCGTGTCGACCGGCGCGAATTCCTGGCGCTGGCAAGCGCCTTCGGCGCGTCAACGGCGCTTGCCTATGGCATGATCGGCCTAGCCGTGCCCGACAGGGCGGTGGCGCAGGAGGCGAAGAAAGGCGGAACGCTGCGCGTTTCCATGTCGGTGAAGGGGCAGAAGGATCCGCGCACTTACGACTGGGTGGAACTGGCCAACATTTCGCGCTGCTGGCTGGAGCCGCTTGTCCGCTACACCAGGCAATTCACATTCGAACCGGTTCTGCTCGAAAGCTGGGACATCAACGACGATGCCACAGAATACGTGCTGCACGTGCGCAAGGGCATCACCTGGAACAACGGCGATGCTTTCAACGCCGATGACGTCGCCTACAATCTGACCCGCTGGTGCGAGAAAGGCGTCGCCGGCAATTCGATGGCCGCCCGCGTCGGCGCGCTGATCGACGCAAAGACCGGCAAGGCCAGGGATGGCGCGATCACCAAGGTCGACGACAACACGGTCAAGCTGAAACTCGCCGAACCCGACATTTCGCTGATCCCGAACTTCACCGACTATCCCGCGCTGGTTGTTCATCGCAACTTCGATGCCGACGGCGCCGATCCGATCAAGAAGCCGATCGGCACGGGGCCGTTCGAACTGGTCTCATACGATGTCGGCCAGAAGGCGGTGGTCAAGCGCCGCGAGAACGGCAAATGGTGGGGTGGGGAAGCGCCGCTCGACAGTGTCGAATTCATCGACTACGGCACCGACTTCAACGCTTCGGTCAATGCTTTCGACTCCGGCGAGATCGACCTCAATTTCGAGACGCCCGCGGACTTCATCGACATACTCGACAAGATGGGCCTGGTGAAATCGGAGGTCGCGACGGCGACGACGCTCGTTGCCCGCACCAACATCACCCACAAGCCCTATGACGACCAGCGGGTGCGCAATGCCCTGCAAATGGCCGTCGACAACAATGCGGTTCTCGAACTTGGCTATGCCGGACGAGGCACCCCCGGCGAAAACCATCACGTCGCCCCGATCCACCCGGAATATTACCCGCTGCCCAAGAAGACACGTGACGCCGCCGGCGCCAAGAAGCTGATGGCGGAAGCCGGGCAGGCCGACTTCGAGCATGAACTGATCACCGTCGAGGACGATTGGCAGAAGAATACGGGCGACGCGATCGCCGGCCAGCTGCGCGATGCCGGGATCAAGGTCAAGCGCACGGTGCTGCCGGGTTCGACCTTCTGGAACGACTGGACGAAATATCCCTACTCGATGACGATCTGGTACATGCGCCCGCTCGGCGTCCAGGTGCTGGCGCTGGGATATCGCACCGGCGAGGCCTGGAATGAAACGGCATATTCGAATCCCGATTTCGACGCCAAGCTCAAGCAGGCTCTCTCGCTCATCGACGTGGCGAAGCGCCGCGAAGTGATGAAGGACGTCGAACAGATCCTGCAGGATTCGGGCGTCATCGTTCAGCCGTTCTGGCAGAAGCTCTACAGCCACATGAACAAGAAGGTGAAGAACTACGGCGTCCATCAGACTTTCGAGATGGACCTGCAGGACGTCTGGCTGGATCGTTGAAACAAGCGTTGCGGGGCTTCATGAGCCGAAAAAAAGCAGATATGCAGGATGCGTGGTATTGATAGGCTCAAGCCATCAAAAGCCGGAGATTCTGCATGAGACTGACAGTGCTCGTTGCCGCCGTTTCGATAGGTTTGCCGGCGGCCGCCGCCGCCGGACCGGCGTCCAACGCCGTGAAGTTCTTCTATGTTCCGGCGGTCAAATTCGAGGCCGACGAACAATACCGGGATCGGTTCACCGAGCCGGTGACGAAACTGTTCGACCTGAACGACCAGGCAACGAAAAAGAACCCGGACGAGGTCGCCTGCATCGATTTCGATCCTGGCCTGGACGCTCAGGATTTCGATCAGAAGACCGTCTCGAAAACGCTGAAACTGTCTGAGAAGCTGGATGGCGACAATGCAGAGGTTACAGCGTCCTTCAGCCTTTTCTCCGAAGGCGACGATTCCAAACGCGAAATGGTATGGTCGCTCAAGAAGATCGAAGGCAAATGGAAGATATCGGACATTGCCTCGAAGACCAACGACTGGAAGCTCAGCGCGCTGGAATGCATGGCCGGCCAGACATCGGAGTGATGCGATGGCCCATCGCCCGTTCCTGGCACTCTCGACCATGTGCCTGCTGGCGGTGAGTCTGAGCGGTGCCGCCGCCCAAGGTTTGTTGGGTGCGCCGCCGGCAAACACCCCGGCTGACACCGCGCCGGGCGACAGCGGGGCGCCGCCGGCAAATGCGCCCGGCGGGGCCGTGGAACCGACAACGCCGCCGGTCGGATGGTCGCCAGCCGAGGCAGCGCCGGCAGCGCCCGTCCAGCCGGGATCCCCGACCGCTGTGGTGCGGCCGTTTTACGATCAGGCTGGGCTGGAGATCGATCCGGCGCAGCGCAGCCATTTCATCGATCCGGCAAAGACCGTGCTCGACAAGAGCGACGCCTTGCGCAAATCCGGGCAGGGCGAATGCCTCGACCCCAACATGGCGCTCGACAACGCTGATTACGACAAGGCCGAGATCGCCAAGAGCCTGAAGACGCTCGAGGCGATCAGCGGCGACCAGGCCAAGGTCATTGTCGCCTTCGTCATCGCTGGAAACCCGCACCGGCTGGAGTGGAAGTTCAAGAAGGTCGACGGCGACTGGAAGATCACGGATCTGTTGTCGGTGACCGGTGAATGGGCACTCAGCCAATATCAGTGCGAATGATGAGCGAGCTAGCCGCGCCCGCGATAGGGCGCGACGCCGGTGTCAGGCAGCCAGGCGCCTTCGGGCGGCGCGCCGGTCTGCCAGAACACGTCGATCGGAATGCCGCCGCGCGGATACCAGTAGCCGCCTATGCGCAGCCACAAGGGCTTGGTTGCCGCCACAATACGGCGGCCGATCACTACGGTGCAGTCTTCATGGAAGGCGCCATGGTTGCGAAACGAGGTCATGAACAGTTTGAGCGACTTGGATTCCACCAGCAGCGCATCGGGCGCATAGTCGATGACGATATGGGCGAAATCCGGCTGGCCGGTGACCGGGCACAGCGAGGTGAATTCCGGGCAGGTGAAGCGCACGATCGCCGGCGGCCCGTCGCCGCGCGCAAACGGCACGGTCTCCAGGATCGCTGCTTCGGGGCTCTGTGGCGTCTCGACGTGGGCGCCGAGCTGGGTGAGGGTTTTGGTGTCGATCATGAGCGGGATCCTTATCGCATGCCGGGAAATGTGGGGACGACATGCTTGAAAACGAAATTTGCCGCTCATTAGCACAATTTGAAACCGCAGGAAGACGATGACCAGCAGCGATCCGCTTCTCCAGCCCTATCAGCTCAAACATCTGACGCTGAAGAACCGGGTCATGTCGACCAGCCATGAGCCGGCCTATTCCGAAGATGGCATGCCGAAAGAGCGCTACCGGCTCTACCATGCCGAAAAGGCCAAGGGCGGCATGGCGCTGACCATGACCGCCGGCTCGGCGATCGTTTCGCGCGACAGTCCGGCCGCCTTCGGCAATCTGCATGTCTATGAGGACAGGATCGTGCCGTGGCTGGCCGAACTCGCTGACGCCTGTCACGAGCACGACTGCAAGGTGATGATCCAGATCACCCATCTCGGCCGCCGTACCGGCTGGAACAAGGCCGATTGGCTGCCGGTGCTCTCGGCTTCGCCCGTGCGCGAACCGGCGCATCGCGCTTTCCCGAAGACCATCGAGGACTGGGACATTGAGCGCATCGTCGCCGACTATGCGTCAGCGGCCCAGCGCTGCCACGCCGCGGGCCTCGACGGCATCGAGTTCGAGGCCTACGGGCATCTGATGGACGGCTTCTGGTCGCCGGCCACCAATCACCGCGACGACGAATTCGGTGGCTCGTTGGACAACCGCCTACGCTTCACCAACATGGTGCTTGATGCCGTGCGTGCGGCGGTCGGCGATAAATTCGTCGTCGGCATCCGCATGGTCGCCGATGAAGATTTCGAAAAAGGCCTATCGAAGGCGGAAGGCATAGAGATTGCAAAACGGCTGGCCGGCTCCGGCAAGGTCGATTTCCTCAACATCATCCGCGGCTCGATCGAGAGCGATGCGGCACTCACCAAGGTTATCCCGGTGACTGGCATGCGCTCGTCGCCACATCTCGATTTCGCCGGCGAGGTGAGGGCGGCGACAAAATTCCCGACCTTCCATGCGGCGCGCATTTCCGATGTCGCCACCGCGCGGCACGCCATCGCCACCGGCAAGCTCGACATGGTCGGCATGACCCGCGCCCACATCGCCGATCCGCACATTGTCAAAAAAGTGATGGAGGGCAGGGAGCACGAAATCCGCCCTTGTGTCGGCGCCACCTATTGTCTCGATCGCATCTACGAAGGCGGTGAAGCGCTGTGCGTCCACAATGCGGCGACCGGCCGCGAGGCCGACATCCCGCACATCATCGTCAAGACTGAAGGACCGAAGCATAAAGTCGTCGTCGTCGGCGCCGGCGCCGGCGGGTTGGAACTGGCGCGAGTCGCGGCAGAGAGAGGCCATCAAGTCACGATCCTGGAAGCATCGTCACAGGCCGGCGGCCAGGTTCGGCTGGCGACGCAGAACCCGCGGCGTAAGGAATTGATCGGCATCATCGACTGGCGATTGGCCGAACTCGACCGGCTCGGGGTCGAGATCCGTTACGACACCTGGGCGGAGAAAGACGACGTTCTGGCACTATCGCCCGACATTGTGGTGGTTGCCACCGGCGGGCTGCCGCAGAACCCGCCGCTGACGGCTGGTGACAACCTCGTCACCTCGAGTTGGGACATCATGGCCGGCAGCGTCAAGGCGGCCGAAAATGTGCTGCTCTATGACGACAATGGCGGCCATCAGGGCATGGGCGCGGCCGAACTGATCGCCAATGCCGGCTCGAAACTCGAGCTTGTTTCGCCGGAGCGCTTCTTCGCACCGGAAATGGGTGGCATGAACCATGTGCCATACATGCGCGCCTTCCAGGAAAAGGGGGTCACCATCACCATCAACACCCGGCTGCGCTCGGTGAGGCGCGAGGGCAATCTGTTGGTCGCCGAACTGGCCTCGGATTTCGCCGATGGCTGGTGCGGCGAGCGCAGGGTCGACCAGGTGGTGGTCGAGCACGGCACGCTGCCGATCGACGATCTCTATCTCTCGCTGAAGCCGCTGTCGAAGAACGGCGGCGCGATCGACTATGAGCGGCTGGTGAGTGGTGGCGACATCTTTCCCGAGCGCAATCCAGAAGCGCGCTTCGTGCTGTTCCGCATCGGCGACGCGGTCGCCTCGCGCAACATCCATGCCGCCATCTATGACGGCATCAGGTTCGGCTTGCGGATTTGAAATCTGCTGCCAGGGGACTCGGTGGCGCGCGGTCGGGCTTGCGTACGAGAGCCCGTGTACTTCGGTCCGACCACGCGCCCGCACGTTATTGGCTCGTCGCCAGACAACATGCGATTCCGTGAAATTGTGCTGCGCCTCAGACCATCCGCGCGACGGCCATGCACAGCACGGTGATGACCAGCAGACCGCCGGCGATGCGCTCGCCTCTTGTCATTTTCGCGCGCAACCGGGCTTCTGTCGCCGCGTCGGTGCCGGCAAGCTGCCTGGCGGCAGAACCGACCAGCGCGCCCTGTACGCCGGCGGCAATTAGAGCCGTGGCGATGCCCAGCGCCAGCACCTTCTCCATCGGGCCGAAAAGGCCTTGATGGAAGAAATACCAAAGCAGTATGCCGGTGAGGAAAACCAGGCCGGCCGCGCCCATTTGGGGCCGGAAGAACCGTTCCGCCCGGATCTCCGGATCGCGGCCGACCGCGATGGTGGTGCCGGCCCAGAACACGCCGGCCATGACATGAAGACCGAGGACGACGATGTAGACATATTGCATGACCGCATTTCCTCTTTTTTGCCCGCCGTTCGCATATAATTAGATATCAAATGATTAGATGTCAATGTATAAGACTGTCACCCAGTTCCCTCTACGGAGAACACCGCCTAGTGTCCGACGATGACGCCCTTTGACCGCCCGCCAGTCGGCATGAATCTCGGCCGCACCGCCAAACTTGTCGCCCAGGCCTTCGATGCTGCTCTTGTCGAAGCGGGCGGTACGTTGCCGGTCTGGCTCACTCTGCTGTCGGTCAAATCGAGCAAGCTTGCCAATCAGCGCGAGCTTGCCGGCATGATCGGCATCCAGGGGGCGACGCTGACCCACCATCTCAATGCGATGGAGGCGCAGGGCCTGCTGATACGCCGCCGCGATCCCGTGAACCGCCGGGTTCATCTGGTCGAACTGACCGCGGCGGGAGAAGCGATGTTCGAGACCTTGCGCAAGGCTGCGTTGTCCTTTGACAAGCGGCTACGGGTCGGACTGTCCGACGAGCGGCTGGCGGAGTTCGCGCAGGTTCTGGCGGCGTTGCGGGCGAATGTCGGGGGATAGGAGGGCGGGCCCGGCTCATCGGCTCAGTCGTCGTAGCCCCGGATTGTTCCAAAAGTGTAATGGCGCAGGTTCAGAGCGGTGATCAGGTTGGTCAGCTTCGTCTTGCGTCGAAGCCGTCCTGGAACATCTCGCCCAAAAGTGCGCAGCGGTTTTGGGATAACAAAGCGCGTCGCTCGGTTCCGCTCAAGCGCGATACGCTTTGGGCGACGCCTATGCCAGGCTTCCCTGCAGCACCGTCAGCCTGGCCTTCTTCGGCATGCGGGCAGTCAGCCATTCCAGCGCCTTGTCGTGCGGCATCGGGAAGGCGATGGAGTAGCCCTGCACCTGGTCGCAGCCGATCGCCATCAGCGATTCGAGTTCGGCTTCGGTTTCGGCGCCTTCGGCGACGATGGAGATGCCGAGGCCACGGGCAAGCTCGGTGATGGCGCGCACGATCTTCGAGTTGTCGCCATTCTCATGAATGTTCTGGACGAAGCGTCGATCGATCTTCAGCCGGTCGATCTCGTTCGGATTGACATGGCTTAGCGAGGCATAACCGGTACCGAAATCATCGAGTTCCAGGTGGACGCCGGCCGCCCTGATGTGGCGCAGCTTGGCGGCGATACCCGTCTTCTCGTCGTCGAGGATAACGGATTCGACGATTTCCAGCGACAGTTTCTGTGGCGGCAGCCCGGCCTTTTCCAGCGTCTCGAAAAGAAACTCATCGAAATCGGGCTCGCGCAGTTCGGTGCCGGAAACATTGACGGCAAGCCGGCCGAAGGCAATGCCGGCGCGGTTCCATTCGGCGGCTTCGTTGATCGCTTTGGCGATGACGATACGGCCGATCTCGGGCATGAAGCCGCATTTTTCGGCGACCGGGATAAATTCGCCCGGTGGGATCATGCCGCGCTCGGCATGGTTCCAGCGCACCAGCGCCTCGATGCCGCTGATCGTGCCGTTGGTCAGCGAAACCTGCGGTTGGAAATAGACCTGGAAGGCCCGCTCCGCGATGGCGACCTTGATGTCGTGCTCGAGCTGTTTGCGATAGTCGAGCTCGCGGCGCAACTCTTCAGAGAAGAAGGAGAAGTTGCCGCCGCCCAGCTTCTTGGCGGAATAGAGCGCCAGATCGGCATGAACCAGCAGATCCTGAGCATTGTCGGCGTCGATCGGGTAGACGGCGATGCCGGCGCTGGCGCCCGGGAGAACGGTCGTGCCCTGGAAGACGATCGGCTCGTTGATATGCGCCAGGATGCGCCGCGCCAGCATGTTGATGTCTTCGGTGCCGCCGGCGCCGCCGAGGATCATGACGAACTCGTCGCCGCCCAGGCGCGCGCACAAATCCGACGCCCGGCAGGAATCGCGCATGCGCTGCGCGGTGACGACCAGCACATAGTCGCCTGCGGCATGGCCTAGCGTATCGTTGATCTGCTTGAACCGGTCGAGGTCGAGCTGGATCACAGCCAGGCGCTCCCGGCGGCGGTGTGACCCCTTGATCAGCGTGTCGAAATGATCGGTCAGGAACGTGCGGTTGTGCAGGCCGGTGAGGCCGTCATGCACCGCGATGAAGGCCATCGAATTGCGCGCGTCGATCAGCTCATGCGTCTTGCGCAGGATGGCGTTCGACATCGGCCTGAAGATGAAGAGTGCCACCAGTATGATGACGCCCAGGGTGGCGTAGAACAGCGTGCGGTGGAGAGCGAGCAGCTTCTCGGAACGCTCGTCTGCATCGGCGCTGATGCGCTGGCCAAGCGCGGCGTAGCCCGACAAGTTCGCATTGGCGACAGAGGCATCGAGATTGACGCGCTCGCCGCCGCCCTTGTAGCCGCCATTCCCACTGAATTGAGATTCATAGGCGGAGATCAGGCGGTCGCCATTGGCGATCAGCCCGACCGAGAAATAGTCGAGGTGGAAGGGCTTGGCGAAAAGGACGCTGTCGATCGACCTCGGATCGAGCTTGGCAGGCGATTGGGGGTCGGCTCCCGTCTGCTTTAGCAGCAGATCGTAGTTGGTCTCGAACTCCCCCGTGGCCTGCTTGAGCGCGCTGACCAGCGCCGGCTGTTTGTCACGCGAAGCAGCGCCCGTTGCGCCGGCCAGGAAGACGATACGCTGCGAAAGCGTTTTTTGCGTGCTGACGATGTCGAGCAAAGTGTTGTTGTGCTGTTGGGTGGCCATCATCTGCTGCAGCAGGATGAAGGAGGCTATCACCATGGCGGCAATGATCAGCAGGGCCAGCCAGTAGCCAGCTTTGATCAGCAGTATGAGTTTGCCTGAAACGGTTTGCGCCGGCTGCTGCGACATTTTCGGGGGCGGTCCTCTTCGCCAACGGATTCCTGCTGCGAAGACCATTGGCCTGCAAACATTAACAGGTCTGGAAATTGACAGCCGTCCGGCAAGGGGGAGACGTGGAAAGATCGCGAAATGGTTATCGGCCAGTTTAGCGCCATGCCGGCATTCGAGCGGTCACCGGCCAGCATCATTTGTTGTAGCGTCGCTTTTTGAGATCATCGAGCCCACATCGGGCCGCTTGCCACCGATCCGGTCGTTTTTGCGATGGATTTTTAGCTCGGACGAGACGACAGTCGGCCCACATCGAACGAGGCCCGACCATGACCGCAGCATTCCTTTCCCACATCGACAGCGAGCTCGCGGGGCTCAAATCGGCCGGCCTCTACAAATCCGAGCGCGTGATCTCCTCCACCCAGTCGGCTGAGATCGAGGTCGGCGGGCAGAAAGTGCTCAACTTCTGCGCCAATAACTATCTCGGCCTTGCCGATAGCGACGACCTGCGCGATGCGGCCAAGCAGGCGCTCGACCGCTATGGCTATGGCATGGCGTCGGTGCGCTTCATCTGCGGCACGCAAGAGGAGCACAAGCAGCTCGAGGCGACGATTTCATCCTTCCTCGGCCTGGAAGACACCATCCTCTATGGCTCCTGCTTCGATGCCAATGGCGGCCTGTTCGAGACGTTGCTCGGTGAAGAGGACGCGGTCATTTCCGATGCGCTGAACCACGCTTCGATCATCGACGGCGTGCGGCTGTCGAAGGCCAAACGCTTCCGCTACGCCAACAACGACATGGCCGATCTGGAGGTGCGCCTGAAGGAAGCCAGGGACTGCCGCTTCCGGCTGATCGCCACCGACGGTGTGTTCTCGATGGATGGCATCATCGCCAATCTCAGGGGTGTCTGCGACCTTGCCGAAAAATACGACGCCATGGTGATGGTTGACGACAGCCATGCGGTCGGCTTCGTCGGCCAGAACGGCCGCGGCTCGCCCGAGCATTGTGGCGTCGAGGGCAGGGTCGACATCATCACCGGGACGCTCGGCAAGGCGCTCGGCGGTGCATCCGGCGGCTACACCTCTGGCAAGAGGCAGGTGGTCGATTGGCTGCGCCAGCGCTCGCGGCCCTATCTTTTTTCCAACACGCTGATGCCGGCGATCGCCGGCGCTTCGATCAAGGTGTTCGACCTGATCCGCAATGGCGATGCCTTGCGCGAGCACCTCTATGCCAATGCGACGCGGTTCCGGTCGCAGATGGGCAAGCTCGGTTTCACGCTGGCCGGCGCCGACCATCCGATCATTCCAGTGATGCTGGGCGATGCGACGCTGGCGCAGGAGATGGCGGCTCGCATGCTGAAGCGTGGCATCTACGTCATCGGTTTTTCCTTCCCGGTGGTGCCGAAGGGCCAGGCGCGCATCCGCACCCAGATGTCGGCGGCGCATTCCGCCGCGGACATCGACCGTGCGGTTGAGGCTTTCGAAGCGGTCGGCAAGGAATTGGGCGTGATTTCCTGAAAGGCCGCAATCGAAAGCCATTCCGGATCAAGAGATTCAAGGGACAAAAGCATGTCGAACATGATGAAGGCGCTGGTGAAGGCCAAGGCCGAGCCGGGCATCTGGATGGAAGAGGTGCCGGTGCCGGAAATCGGCCCTAACGACGTGCTGATCAAGATCCGCAAGACGGCAATCTGCGGCACCGACGTCCATATCTACAATTGGGATCAGTGGGCGCAGAAGACGGTGCCGGTGCCGATGGTCACCGGCCATGAATTTGTCGGCACCGTCGCCGATTTCGGCGCCGCTGTCACCGAATACAAGGTCGGCCAGCGCGTGTCGGGCGAGGGTCATATCGTCTGCGGCCATTGCCGCAACTGCCGTGCCGGGCGAGGGCATCTCTGCCGCAACACGCTCGGCGTCGGCGTCAACCGTCCGGGCGCCTTTGGCGAGTATCTGGCGATTCCGCAGCACAATGTCGTGCCGATCCCCGACGATGTGCCGGACGAGATCGCCGCGATCTTCGATCCCCTGGGCAATGCTGTCCACACGGCATTGTCCTTTGACTTGGTCGGCGAGGACGTACTGGTCACCGGGGCCGGACCGATCGGCATCATGGGCGCGCTCGTCGCGCAATGCGTCGGCGCACGAAAGGTGGTGATCACCGACATCAACCCTGTGCGGCTGGCGCTGGCGAAAAAGCTCGGCGTCCAGCATGTCGTCGACGCCTCGCAGGAAAAGCTGCGTGACGTCATGCCGGCGCTCGGCATGACTGAGGGTTTTGACGTCGGCCTCGAAATGTCGGGCGCCGCCCCCGCCTTCCGCGACATGATCGACACCATGAACAACGGCGGCAAGATTGCCATCCTGGGCATTGCGCCCACCGGTTTCGAGATCGACTGGAACAAGGTCATCTTCAAGATGCTGCATCTGAAAGGCATCTACGGCCGCGAGATGTTCGAAACCTGGTACAAGATGATCGCGCTGGTGCAGGGGCCGCTGGATGTCTCCGGCTTGATCACGCACCGCATAGGCATCGACGACTTTCAGGCCGGCTTCGATGCCATGCGCAGCGGCAGTTCCGGCAAGGTGGTGATGGACTGGTAGGCGTTGGCGCCGGGGGTCTAAACGCAGCCAGCCGGCTGACGGCGTGCGTGGGATTTTCCGCTAGGTATTGACGGCCCGCGGGACTAGCATGCCCATTGGGAGGTGGGCGATGACAAAAGTCTCGATCCGCCGGGCGGACTTCATGATGGTCCTCGCCTATGCTTCGGACCTCGCAACCGGTCATTCTCGCGACTTCGCGCTGAAATCCTGCGTGCTTGCGATGCGGATCGCAGATCGTGCGGGCGTTTCCGAGCAGGTTCGGCGCAATGCCTACCATCAGTCGATGCTTCGCTATGTTGGCTGCAACGCGGATACCGATCTTCTGTCGGCAACCTTCGGCGACGAAATCGCGCTCCGCCAGGACCTTGTCGGTCTCGACATGGGCAATCGTGCGGAACTGGGCAGGGTCTTCGTACAGGCCTTCAAGCGGTTCTACTACGATCTCCAGCCTGACGCGCAGGCCAGGGCGATCGAGGCCGCCATGTCGCAGGCACTGGCGGTGGCCCGCCCGGTGCTGATGGCGCATTGCGAGGTCGCGCAGCGTATCGGCGAGCGGCTTGGCTTGTCCGGGGAGATGGGCCGTAATCTTGGACAGATCTACGAACGCTGGGACGGCAAGGGTCTGCCACGTGGACTGAGCGGCGAGGAGGTGCTGCCGGCCGTCCAATTGATCACTCTGGCGCAGGATGTCATTGCGCTTAGCGATGCCGTCGGGATCGTGGAAATGGCCGAAACTGTCGCCAGCCGCGGCGACGGCCCTTACGCGGCTGATCTGGCCCGGCTTGTCTCGGCAAACGCGGCGGTGCTGATGGAGGGCATCGGCGTGACGGTCGACCGCGAGACGATTTTGGCGCTGGAGCCCGATCCGCCGGTGTCGCTCGATGAGGCGGACTGCGACGAGGCATTTCTCGCCATCGCCGACATGATCGACATGCGCATGCCGTTCACACAAGGCCATTCGCGGATGGTGGCGGAACTGGCTGAGGGAGCGGGGAGACAGATGGGGCTGCCCGCCGCCGACGTCCGTGCGCTGCGCTGGGCGGGCTGCATCCACGACATTGGCGAACTTGTCGTGCCGGTGGCGACCTGGATGCGCAATGGTCCGCTGTCGGTCCGCGAGCGCGACGCAGCCCAACTGCACGCCTATTACGGCGAGCGTGCGCTGGCCTCGTTCGGCCGCGAGGGCGAGGCAATGGCCTCACTCGTCCTGCGCCATCACGAACGCCTGGACGGCTCTGGCTATCACCGCAAGGTCGGCGGTTCCGACCTGTCCCCGGCGGCGAGGATCCTGGCCGCTGCCGAAGCGTTCCAAACGTCGCGGGAGGAACGTCCTCACCGCAGGGCGCTGTCCAGCGACGCTGCAGCGACGCAGTTGCGCGCTGCCGTTCGTGAGGGCAGTATCTGCCCCGACGCCGCCGAGGCCGTGCTGTCCTTCGCCGGCCAGCGGTCGCGCCGGGCGCCGCACCGGCCGCTGGCTGGAATGACGCCACGTGAGATCGAGGTGTTGCGCCTGATCGCCGCCGGCCTCACCGCGAAGGAAGCGGGGCGGAAGCTGGATATCTCGCCCAAGACCGCGGATCACCACATCCAGAACGTCTATGCCAAGATCGGTGTGACCACCCGCGCCGCCGCGGCACTCTATGCGGTCGAGCACGGCCTTGTCCGGCCGGGCGAGACGAAGTCATTGGCATAGGGAATCCTCCCCATGTGCGCCTGCTCCGAGGCGCGCATCGTGATCCTGTCGACGGATCAATGGTGGCCGCGACCGACAGGAGGAAATCAGATGCTTCTCGCAACGACCAAGGTGGCGGACGTCGACCGCTTCATCCGTATCTTTTCGACCAAGGGCGCCGACAAGCGCCGACTGCACGGTTCGAACGGCGCGACCGTGTTCCGCGACCCCAGCGAGTCCGACCGCGTCTGGGCGATCTTCGACTGGGATGCCGAGGGTTGGAAGAACTTCGTATCGGATCCCGAAGTGCCGGCGATCCTGCAGGAGGCTGGCCACGTGGGCAAGCCGCAAGCGGCGATGCTGCTCGGCCACTATGAGGCCTGACGTGCCTTTCGCGCCGCCTGCTACCGGCGGCGCACCCACGAACCCCAAAGATCGGAGACATGAGATGGACCAGAAACCCATCAAGATCGGCCTTATCGCCGAACTCACCGGCCCGTTGTCCTTCATGGGCATCGCCAACGCAAACCTCACGACCATGCTCGTCGATGACATCAACGCCAAGGGCGGCTTGCTGGGCCGGCCGGTGAAAGTCATCATTGAGGACGGTGAGACCACCGACAGCGTTGCCAAGGCAAGGACCGCGAAACTGATAGATGTCGACAAAGTCGATCTGGTCGTCGGAGGCATCTACAGTTCGACCCGCCAAGCCATCAAGAGCGAGGCGGTCGCGCGCGGCAGGACGCTCTACATCTACACCGAGCAATACGAGGGGCAGGAAAGCGATCCCCTGATCTTCTGCACGGGCCCGGTGCCCGCGCAGCAGGTCGAGCCGCTGATCCCATGGTTCATGAAGAGCACCGGGGCGAAGAAGTTCTATCTGCCTTCGGCCGACTACATCTGGCCCCATCTGTTGAACAAGGCCGCGAGCCGGGTGGTTCGCGCCAATGGCGGCGAGATCGTCGGTGAGGAGTATTTTCCGCTCGATACCGTCGATTTCCGGCAGACGGTGCAGCAGATCATGGCGAGCGGCGCTGAAGTGGTCTTCAACACCCTGGTTCCGCCGGGCTTGACGCCGTTTCTCGACGAGCTGCACAGGGCTGGTTTCGGCAAGCGAGGCGGCAAGTTCATCTGCACCTACTTCGACGAGAACTTCTTCAATCTCGTGCCGTCCGAGCAAATCGAAGGCCTCTACAGTTGCCTCGACTACTATCAGGAACTCGAGGATCCGTTTGGCCGGGCGCTCTTGCGGCGCTACCAGGACCGATTCCCCGGCAGCGCGATGTTGACCGCGGGCAGCGGCTGCACCGGCCACTACCGGGCGATCAAAATGTGGGAAGCGGCGGTGAACGAAGCCGGCTCGGTCGAGCGCGACGCGGTTATCCGGGCGCTCGACCACGCCCGGATCAGCGAGGGACCGGGTGGCCCGGCCGAAATGGTCCCCGGCCAGCACCATGTTCGCATGAACATGTACATTGCGCAGGCACAGAGCGGTCGCTTCCGGATCGTGAAGAACCTTGGACCGATCGATCCCAACGAACGGATGCTTGCCGGCGAAAGCCAAGTCATCGGCGCCGACTGAATCCGCGGCGTCGATCAATGTTGCTCCAAGTGGCGAGGGCGAGTAGATGCCGCCCTCGCCATCCAACCGGGCCAACAAGGGCTGTTCCTTGCGCCTATTCGATGTCATTCCGCAACTGGCCGTGGGTTGACGCCAAGGCGGCCTCCAGCGCGGCCAATCCGTTCGAGATCGCCGCACCCTCGCTTGCGCTAAGTTTGTCAAGCAAATCCCTCTCGAACGCCTTCGCCAGCGGCACCATTTCGCGATAGGCGGCAAGGCCGACCCTGGTCAGCGCCAGATGTTCGACGCGGCGGTCATTCTCGTCAGCGGTTCGGGTGAGCCAGCGTCGCCGTTCGAGTTCAGCCACGGCGCGCGATACCTTGGTCTTGTGCATGGCCGATTGGTTGCCGAGTTCAGTCGCGGTCATCGTTCCATGCTGCCCAAGCCCGGAAAGGGTACGCCATTCCGGCCGCGTCAGGCCGTGACTGTCCTTGTATATTCGCGAAAATTCGCGGCTGACGGCGTCGGCAAGCCGGTAGAGCCGGTAGGGCAGGAAATTTTCCAGATTGAGAATTTCAGGCGCGTCGGACGCTTCGCTCTTGATCGCCATTTTTTCAAAGCCGCCATTGATGGTTACATTTTCGATGGTTACAAATGAAACCAGTTTGGTCAATTGAGATCTATTCCGGGAGGAAGCAATGGCCTTTTCCTACATGCCGGGGTTCGGCAACGACTTCGAAACCGAGACCTTGCCGGGTTCGCTGCCGCAGGGGCGGAATTCGCCGCAGCGGCCGGCCTATGGGCTCTATGCCGAGCAGCTTTCCGGCTCGCCCTTCACCGCGCCGCGCGGCACCAATGAGCGCTCCTGGCTCTATCGCATTCGGCCGAGCGTCAAACACACCGGCCGCTTCAAGCCGGCGAGCTATCCCTTGTGGAAGAGCGCGCCCAATGTCGGCGATCACGAACTGGCGCTCGGCCAGTACCGCTGGAATCCGGTGCCGATGCCGAAAGAGCCCACCGATTTCATTGCCGGCATGCGCAGCATCACCACATCAGGCGATGTGCTGGGACAGACCGGCATGGCAGCGCATGTCTACGTCGCCAACCGCTCGATGGTCGACGATCATTTCTTCAACGCCGACGGCGAGTTGCTGGTCGTGCCGCAAGTCGGCGCCTTGCGCTTCGTCACTGAGATGGGCGTCATCGAGCTGCGGCCCGGCGAGATCGCAGTGCTGCCGCGCGGTCTGGTGTTCAAGGTCGAACTGGTCGATGCCAAAGTGCGCGGCTATGTCTGCGAGAATTACGGCGCCAAGCTGACGCTGCCCGATCGTGGTCCGATCGGCGCCAATTGCCTGGCCAATCCACGCGATTTCAAGACGCCTCGCGCCTGGTTCGAGGAGAAGGAAACGCCGTGCCGGCTAGTCGTCAAATGGTGCGGCAATTTCCATGTCACCGAGATCGGTCACTCGCCCCTGGATGTCGTCGCGTGGCATGGCAACTACGCGCCCTACAAATATGATCTGGCAACCTTTTCGCCGGTCGGCGCGCTGCTGTTCGACCATCCCGACCCGTCGATCTTCACCGTGCTGACCGCGCCGAGCGGCGAGGAGGGCACTGCCAACATCGACTTCGTCATCTTCCCGCCGCGCTGGCTGGTGGCCGAAGATACGTTCCGGCCGCCTTGGTACCACCGCAACATCATGAGCGAGTTCATGGGGCTGATCCGCGGCCAATACGACGCCAAGGAAGAGGGTTTTGTGCCCGGCGGCATCAGCCTGCACAATCTGATGCTGGCCCATGGACCGGATGCGCCTGGCTTCGAAAAGGCCTCGCACGCGGACCTGAAACCGGTCAAGCTCGATAACACCATGGCCTTCATGTTCGAGACCCGCTTTCCGCAGATGCTGACCCGCTACGGCGCCGAACTGGAAACCCGGCAGGACAATTACATAGACTGCTGGTCCGACCTGAAGAAGCGCTTCAACGGCACGCCGGAGGGCGACTGGTCTTGAGCGCTGAGACAATGCCGGACCGGCTGGTGCTTTTGGGCTCGAAGGGTGGCCCGGCATTGCGGCCAGGCGGACCGTGGCCGAGTTCGTCGCTGCTGCAGATCGGCGGCCGCAGCATCGTCGTCGATTGCGGTCTCGGCGTGACGCGCGGTCTGGTCGATGCCGGCATCAGCCTGAAGGCGCTCGACCTGGTCTTCATCACGCATCTGCATTCCGACCATGTGTTGGAACTGGGACCGCTGATCCACACCGCCTGGACGGCGGGGCTGGCGACACCCATCGAAGTGTTCGGTCCGCCCGGCACGGGCCACTACTGGCGGCGCTTTTGTCAGTCGATGGAGTTCGACATCGAGATACGCATCGTCGATGAGGGCCGGCCGGATATCCGCGAACTGGTTTCGATGGTCGAGTTCGGCGAAGGCCATGTGGTCGAGCAGGGTGGCTTGAAGGTCTCGGCGCTGCGCGTCGAGCATCCTCCGGTGACCGACTGTTTTGCCCTGCGCTTCGAGCATGACGGGAAAAGCGTTGTGTTCTCCGCGGATACGGCCTTTTTTCCACCGCTCGCCGATTTTGCCCGGGACGCCGACGTCCTGGTCCACGAAGCCATGCTGGAAGACGGCATCGAGCGGCTTGTGGCTAAGACCGGCAATGGCGGGCGGCTGAGAGACCATCTGCTCGCCAGCCACAGCTTTGCCGAAGAAGCCGGGCATATCGCCCGCGATGCCGGCGTGACGAGCCTGGTGCTCAATCACCTCATTCCGGCCGACGATGCCGAGATCGGCGAGGCCGACTGGATCGCCGCTGTCAGGAAAACATGGGCCGGCGACTTGACGATCGCCCGCGACGGCCTTGTTGTGGAATTAAGCGGCGCCAAAGCCGCACAAGGAGAGGAAACCGCATGAAGCTTGCCACATTGAAGGACGGGACGCGCGACGGAAAACTCGTCGTCGTCTCGCGCGACCTGACACGCTTCACCGACGCCTCGTTCCTGGTGCGCACGCTTCAGGCGGCGCTAGACGACTGGCGACGTATCGCACCGCACCTCGCGACAATAGCTGAATCGCTTGAGAACAATGCGATGCCGTCGGAGCGTTTCCACGAGCATGATGCTCATTCGCCGCTGCCGCGTGCCTATCAGTGGGCTGACGGCTCGGCCTATGTGAACCACGTCGAACTGGTTCGCAAAGCCCGCGGCGCCGAGATGCCGGCGAGTTTCTGGACAGACCCGCTGATATACCAGGGTGGTTCGGACTCCTTCGTTCCGCCACGCGATCCGATCCGGATAGTCGACGAGGCCCTCGGCATTGACATGGAGGGCGAAGTCGCTGTTGTCGTCGACGACGTGCCGATGGGGGCAAGCCTCGAAGAAGCGCGCGCCGCGATCCGGCTGATCATGCTGGTCAACGACGTGACGCTGCGCGCGCTGACCGGACCGGAGCTGGCGAAAGGTTTTGGCTTCTTCCAGTCGAAGCCTTCCTCCGCCTTTTCGCCTGTCGCGGTGACGCCGGACGAACTGGGAGACGCCTGGGATGGCGGCAAGGTCAGCCTGCCGCTGCTGGCCGATCTCAATGGCAAGCCGTTCGGCCGGGCCAATGCCGGTGTCGACATGACCTTCGATTTTCCGGCTTTGATTGTTCACGCCGCCCGGACCAGACCGCTCGCCGCCGGCACCATCGTCGGCTCGGGCACCGTCTCCAACAAGCTCGACGGCGGGCCGGGCAAGCCTGTCTCGGACGGCGGCGCCGGCTATTCCTGCATCGCAGAACTGCGCATGATCGAGACCATTGTATCAGGCGAACCCAAGACGCCGTTCCTGCGCTTGGGCGACACGGTGCGCATCGAGATGAAGGACAAGACGGGTCATTCGATCTTCGGCGCCATCGAGCAGAAGGTCGAGAAATACGAAAGGTGAGGGAATGACGGGGGACTATCTGCTGGCCGGGTGTTTGGGCACTCGCCTTGCTGGCGGTCGTCACCCAGGCGATCCGGCTGAGTTACCGCGTCGAGGCGCGCACGCTCGGCCTGACCAACCGCAGCGGCTTTCCGCGCAAGGCGATGATGTTCCACACCATCACCAACATCAACGTCGCGCGGGATCTGGAAACGCAAGTCATGCGGCGGCGGATGAGCCGGCTTTTGCTGATCGTTCTTGCCGGATCTGTGGTTATGTGGGCGGGCTTGTATCTGGTGCGGTCGATCGGATGACACCATGAACCTGCCTGATCACCTGCTCGCATGTCCGGCAACCTGCATGCGATGCTATCCGGCACCTTGGTCAAGCCGCCACAGTTGGACGAGTTCCTGCTCGTTTATGACATCAAACTAAGGAAGGCAGAGGTCGAGAGGCTGGGGGCTCCAGTTGCCAATTCTCATCTTACATAATCGGCCCATCAACGGCTGAGGTAGTGCCGATGCCTGGCAGAAGGCCCACCTTCACCGGAGGGGGGAGAAGACGCGCCACCGGCTTACCGCGTCGGGTGATCACGATCTCCTCGCCGGCCTTCGCGCGCCTTACGAGTTCCGACAGCTTAGCTCTGGCTTCGGTTATGGAGACGTTCACGGCTCGACCTCTTGTGATCGGAACTTAGATCAAAGCCGATCGAGCCGCAAACGAGCTTGAGGTTTCAGGCCGCTTTGCCATCCACCTTGATCACGCCGCGCTTGATCTGGTCCTGCTCGATCGATTCGAACAGTGCGCGGAAATTGCCTTCGCCAAAGCCTTCGTCGCCCTTGCGCTGGATGAACTCGAAGAAGATCGGTCCGATCACGGTTTTCGAGAAGATCTGCAGCAGGATCTTGGTCGTGCCGCCGTCGACGACACCTTCGCCGTCGATCAGGATGCCGTGCTTCTTCATCCGCTCGATCGGCTCGTCATGGCCGTTCACCCTGTCATAGGACATGTCGTAGTAGGTTTCCGGCGGGCCGGGCATGAATTTCAGCCCGTTTTCGGCCAGCCTGTCGGTGGCGGCATAAATCTCGTCGGTGCCGACCGCAATGTGCTGGATGCCTTCGCCATTGTACTTCTTCAGATATTCGGCGATCTGGCTGGTCTCGTCCTTGGACTCGTTGAGCGGAATGCGGATCTTGCCGCAGGGCGAGGTGATCGCGCGGCTGACTAGGCCGGTGATCTTGCCGTCAATGTCGAAGAAATGGATCTGCTTGAATCCGAACAGATTGCGGTAGAAATCCCACCATTTGTCCATCTGGCCACGATAGACATTGTGGGTCAGGTGATCGAGATAATAGAAGCCGACGCCTTGCGGCCGCGGGTCGCGTTCGCCCAGCCATTCGAACTCGGCATCGTAGGCCGAACCCTTCTCGCCGTAGGTCTCGATGAAATAGAGCAGCGAGCCGCCGATGCCGACGATTGCCGGCACATCGAGCGCCTTGTCGGTGCCTTCGTAAGGCGTCGCGCCTTTGGCAACAGCGTGGTCGAAAGCGTGTTTGGCATCGACCACGCGCCATCCCATGGAGGGGGCGCAGGGGCCGTGCTTGTCGACGAATTTCATCGCATGCGAGCCGGGCTCGGCATTGACGACATAGTTGATGTCGCCCTGGCGCCAGACTGTGATGTCCTTCGTGCGGTGCTTGGCCACCGCGACATAGCCCATCCGGGTGAACAGTTCGGCGAGCTTCTGCGGCTCCGGATGCGCGAACTCGACGAACTCGAACCCATCGGTGCCGGCGGGGTTGTCCTTGCTGATCTTGGCGGGTGGGGCATCGTGCGGGAAGGGGCCCATGATATTCCTCCGGATCTGGCCTGGCCTGCAAAGGCCATCTGACGCCATCATAACGCGGAGCCGGTGCACGGTGCTTGCATTCAAACGCTTGAAATGATCATCTCATGCGCGAAATATGCACCATGTGGGGAAAAACCATGGATGGGACGCGCATTGATCAGTTTGACCGCAAGATAATGGCGCTTTTGCAGGGCGATGCTCGGCTGACCAACAATGATCTTTCGGAACGCGTCAACCTGTCGGCGTCGCAATGCTCGCGCCGCCGCCAGCGGCTGGAGGAAGACGGCTTTATCAAGGGTTATCGCGCCGTTCTCGACCGCGACAAGCTCGGTTTTTCCTTGGTCAACGTCATCTCGGTGACATTGGCCACTCACAACCGCGACAATGCGCGGCGGTTCGGCGAACTGGTGGCGCGGCTGCCCGAGGTGCAGGAGGCGCACGCGCTGACCGGCGAGATGGACTACATCTTGAAAGTGGTGACGCCCGATTTGAAGTCGCTGTCGGAATTCGTCAACGGTGTGCTCCTGCCGCACGAATCCGTGCAGCACGTGAAAACGGCGATCGTGCTGGAGACACTGAAGGAAACCGGCGCGCTGCCGATTTAGGCAGAGCGAATTTCGGTTGATATGCTGGCGGGACAGCACCCCCCTCTGGCCTGCCGGCCATCTCCCCCGCAAGGAGGGAGATTGGCAGCTTCCGGTTCAGTGCCCATTCTGCAACGTTGGGAATTGGCGAAAGCAAAGGCGACATCCGATCTCCCCCCTTGCGGACCCCCCAGGGGGGAGATGTCCGGCAGGACAGAGGGGTGTGAAGGATCACCAACCTGCGGGATTGCCCCCTGTGTGCAGGCCGCTTATCCCTTCGACTGTTGGATCAGCCCATAAAGATTGGTGCAGCGCGCGCCTGAACGGCAATAGGCGAAGACCGGGCCGTCGAGTTCATCCAGTGCCTCGGCCTGATCCTCGACATTCTCGGCCGTGATCTGGCCGCTGATGACGGGGATATAGCGGAAGGCGAGACCGGCGGCTTCCGCTGCCGCCTTGAGCGTGTCGGCCGAAGGCTGGCCGGGCTGCTCGTCGTCGGGCCGGTTGCAGATGACGCTCTTGAAGCCGGCGGCCTTGATGGCGGCGACGTCTTCCGGCTGTATCTGGCCCGAGACCGAATAGTCCTCACTGATTTCGCGGTATTCCATGGCAGTATCCTCGCAAACTGGTCAGGCGGCAGTCTTGCCACTCCCCGACATGTGCGGCAATCCGCACCGAAGGAATTCTCTGCCAAATAGACATTGCGCGCCAGAAATTCCAACCGGGCCGATGCGGCCCGGTTGGATGACCCTTCAAACTCAGCTGCCGAGGATCGCCCCTTTGATCTGGCGGATGTTGTTGTGCATCATGTCGATATAGGTCGAGGCCGGGCCGTCGGGTTGCGACAGCGCATCCGAATAGAGCGTGCCGCCGACCTTGATGCCGGTCTCGCTGGCGATCTGCTCGATCAAGCGCGGGTTGGTGATGTTCTCGACGAAGATCGCAGCCGCTCTGTCCTGCTTCACCTGGGTGACCAGCTTGGCGACGTCGGCGGCGGACGGTTCGGAATCGGTCGAGATGCCTTGCGGGGCGAGGAAGGTCAGGCCGTATGCGTGTTCGAAATAGCCGAAGGCATCATGCGAGGTGATGACGACGCGCTTGTTTTCCGGGATCGAGGCGATCGCCGCTTTCACTTCGCCTTCGACTGCATCGAGCTTCTTGGTGTAGGCGGCGGCATTGGTCTGGTAGCTGACGCAGCCTTCGGAGTCGGCCGCGCAGAAGGCTTCGGCGATGTTCTTCACATAGATCCTGGCATTGGCGATCGATTGGAAGGCGTGCGGATCGGTGACAGTCTTGCCGCCACCGGTCCCGGCACCTTCGGCTGCGTCGGCATCGGCGAATTCAGGCTTGAAATCGATCGGCGTCACACCTTTGGTCAAGGTGACGATCGAGGCCTTGGTGGCGCTGGCGTCGACCAGCCTTTGCAGAAAACCTTCGAAATGCAGGCCGTTGACCAGCACGATATCGGCCTTGGCCATGGCCACCGCATCGGCCGGGCTCGGCTCATAGACATGGGCGTCGCCATCCGGTCCGACGATGGTGGTTACATCGACGCGGTCGCCGCCGACATTTTTGGCAAAATCGGCGATGACGGTGAAGCTGGCGACCACTTTCAATGGTGCCGCTAAGGCCGACGATGCACCAAAGGCAGTTAATGTTATAACGCTCATCGCCAGGGCGGCGCGGATCGATTTCAGCATAGACAGGTCTCCTTTAGGGGCGGGGATCAGGCCGTTCTGTGACGGTGATGGATGATGCGGGCGCGCAGGATACCGCGCGTGCCGAATAGGATCGAGCCGAAATAAACGACGCCTGCCGACAGGATGATGGCCGGGCCGGATGGCAGCGACGCGTGATAGGACAGGAGCAGCCCGGCGACGCAGGAGGCAAAGCCGATCAGCACCGCCAGCACGCACATCGGCTCGACCCGCACCGTCCAGAAGCGGGCGGCGGCGGCCGGCAGCATCATCAGCCCCACCGACAGCAAGGTACCGAGTGCCTGGAAGCCGCCGACGAGGTTGAGCACGACAAGGCCGAGAAAGATGAAATGCACCGGGCTGCCGAGCCGGCTGACCGAGCGCAGGAATAGCGGATCGAGGCATTCGGCGACCAATGCCCGCCAGAAGATGGCAAGGCTGACCAATGTCACCGCAACGATGCCGCCGATCAGCATCAGCGCTTCATTGTTGAGCGCCAGTACGGTGCCGAACAGCACATGCATGAGATCGACGCTGGAACCGCGGATCGACACCATCAGCACGCCGATGGCGAGCGAGATCAGATAGAACGCCGCCATCGAGGCGTCCTCGCGCTGGATGGTGAAGCGCGAGACGGCGCCGGCGCCGAGCGCGACGATGACGCCGGCGATCAGGCCGCCTATGGTCATCGGCAGGATCTCCAGCCCATAAAACAGGAAGCCGGCGGCCGCACCCGGCAGGATGGCATGCGCCATGGCGTCGCCAGACAGGCTCATCCGTCGCAGCATCAGGAAGACGCCGATGGGGCAGGCGCCGAGCGACAGCATCAGCGAACCGATTAGCGCCCGCTGCATGAAGCCGAAATCGGCGAAAGGCTCGATGAAAAGACCGTAAAGCGCGTCCATCAGGCAGCCCTCGGCCCGACGCCGTGGTGATGGTCGTGATCATGATGGTCGTGATGGTGCCCATGACCATGAGCCTGCTCGTCCGGCTCGCACCAGGGCGCATTCTCTTCCCAGGCTTCGTGGAAGCGGCGGGCGCGTAAAAGGTTCTCCGGCTTCAGCGTTTCCCTGGTTTCGCCCCAGGCGATCGGCTGGCGGGCGAGAAGCAGCGTCTCGGGGAAATTCTGCCGGACCAGGTCGAGATCGTGGACGACCACCATGATGGTGCGTTCCTCGCCGTGCCAGTGTTTGATCAGTGCGATGAGGTCGCCAACCGTCTTGGCATCGACCGCGTTGAACGGCTCATCGAGCAGGATGAGCTCAGCGTCCTGCAACAGCACACGCGCAAACAGCGTGCGCTGCAACTGGCCGCCCGACAGCGTATCGATCGGTCGCTTCTCGAAGCCGCCCAGGCCGACCGCCATCAGTGCTTTGGCAACATCATCGCGATCTTGCCTGGTGTAGCGGCCGAGCAGGCCGCGCCGTGGCCACAGGCCAAGCGAGACCAGATCCACCACTCGTGCCGGAAAGGAGCGGTCGAGTTCCGACTGCTGCGGCAGATAGGCGGCGCGAATGCCAGGCGCGCGGACGACCTCGCCGGCCATTGGTTTCAACACGCCGACAATGCCTTTCATCAGCGTCGATTTGCCGGAGCCGTTGGCGCCGACGACGGCCGTCAGCGAGCCCTTGCGGATGGTACCGTCAAGATGATGGATTGCGGGATGGCTGCCGTAGCCAAGCGTCAGGTCGCGGAATGTCAGGCATGTGTTTGTCATTCTGCGATCCGTGGGGCGGCGAAATCCGGCTGCTGTCAGCGGCCGATTGGATATGTGATGTTATTACATTAGTCAACAAGCCAATCCGGCGGAATTGCGACTGCCGGATCAACTCGCCGTGTAAGGATGTCTCACGCCGCTGGTCCAAGGGGAATTGCCCGGGCGACCTTGCCCGAGGCCGGCCGCAACTCTAAAGAGGCACGACCGACACAGCAAGGAACCATCCAATGAGCATTCGTCGCATCGACGTTGGCCCGCGCATGAGCCAGATCGTCATCCACGGCAACACCGTCTATCTGGCCGGTCAGGTCGGTCAGCCGACCGGCAACGTCGCTTCGCAGACCAGGGACATCCTGGCGGCAATCGACCAACTGCTGGCCAAGGCCGGTAGCGACAAGACCAAGATCCTGCAGGCGATCATCTGGCTGGCCGACATGAGCACCTTTGCCGAGATGAACGCGGAATGGGACAAGTGGGTGCCGCAAGGCAACACGCCGGCCCGCGCCACCGGCGAAGCAAAGCTCGCCGGACCGGAATATCTGGTCGAGATTATTATTACCGCCGCGATCTGAGTTTTTCACCCTCCCCCTTGTGGCCCGCAAGGGGGAGGGTGAAGAAAGACTACCCCTGCGACGGCGTGAACCTTGCCACCAGCGTGTGGCTCTCGGCCGCATAGGTGAAGCGCACATGGGTGACCGGGTGATCGGCGCTCCATGTCCGACGCTCGACCACCAGGCACGGCGCGCCGGCTGCGATATCGAGCGCGGCCGCGATATGCCTGTCGGCGGCGACAGCGCGTATCCGGTGCTCGGCTTCGCTCCAAGGGACGCGGCTAATCAGCCATGGTCCTGGCGCGATGGCGAGAAATTCCTCGTCGGCTGCTTCAGGAACGGCGGCAACGTTGATTACCCGCTGTTCATGCGCGAATGGCCGCTCGCCGGCGAAATGCCGACACTCCAACGCCAGCACCGGCCCGGCCACGCCCAGCTCCAGCAGTGCGCGATCCTCGGCGCTGCTGAGCCTCTTTTGTCGCGCCGCGCGCTCGTAGCGATAGGCCAGGCCGAGCGCTTCGACCTCGATCCGGATATCATGGATTTCCAGCACCGCCGCCTGCGACTGCGGGCGGCGGACGAAACTGCCGGAACGACGCCGGCGTTCGATCAGTCCAGCCTTGGCAAGCTGCGACAGCGCCTTGTTCACCGTCATGCGCGAGCAGTTGTATTGCGCGCTCAGTTCGTGTTCGAACGGAATGCGGTGACCAGGCGCCCAGGCGCCGGACATGATGCGCTCGCTGATGTCGGACAGGATGCGCTGGTGCAGCGAGCCGCCGCCTTCCGTCCCTATTATCCCGATCATGCTCATGCCGAAAGCGCCCTCATCACGCTGCGAAACCGCTCGGCGATGGCCTCGCGCCTCGCATGCCGGCCGCCGCTGACCTGTTTTTGGCCATGCACCCAAACGCAGTCGACCTTGCTGCCATTGGCGAAGATCCAGGCGTCGAGGATTGCGTCGCCGGTCTTGCCGGCCAGCGAGGGACTGCCGGCGTCGAGCGAGACGAGATCGGCGGATGCGCCGGCGGCAATCGCTGAGGCGCCGGCACCAAGCGCGACGCTGCCGCCGTCAAGTGCGGCGTCAAACAGCGCGCGGCCGGTCGAGCCGCCGGCGACCGCGAGCACGTTGCGGGCGCGATGGGCAAGGCGCTGCGAATATTCGAGCTGGCGCAATTCGTCGGGCAGCCCGATCAGAACGTTGGAATCGGAGCCGATTCCGAAGCGGCCGCCATGCTCTCTGAACAGCGGCGCGGCAAAAATGCCGTCGCCGAGATTGGCCTCGGTGACTGGGCAGAGACCGGCAATCGCGCCGCTCTTGGCTATGCCGATCGTTTCCGCATCGGTCATATGCGTGGCGTGGATCAGGCACCAGCGTTGGTCGACCTCGGCATGGCCAAGCAGAAATTCGACTGGCCGCGCGCTCGACCAAGCAAGGCAATCCTCGACCTCCTTCACCTGCTCGGCGACGTGGATGTGAATCGGCCCGTCTGGCGCCATGGCAGCCACCTCGGCTAATTCCTGTGGTGTCGCCGCGCGCAAACTGTGCGGGGCAACGCCGACAACGGCTTGATTCAAAGTGCGAACCGTTTCGCGGCTTTTCTCAACAAGCCGGGAGAACCGATTCACATCGTTGACGAATCGCCGCTGGCCTTGGTTCGGAGCAGTGCCGCCGAAAGACGAGTGCGCATAAAACACCGGCAGCAGCGTTAGGCCGATACCGGTTTCACCGGCCGCGGCCGCGATGCGCTCTGCCATTTCGGCGAGGTTGGTGTAGGGTTTTCCGTCACGGTCGTGATGCAGATAGTGAAATTCGCCGACGCGCGAAAAACCGGCCTCCAACATCTCGACATAGAGTTGTGCTGCAACAGCCTCGACCTGATCGGGCGTCATCGACAGGGCGAAGCGGTACATCACCTCGCGCCAGCTCCAGAAACTGTCGGCGGAGGGGCCGCGAAGCTCGGCAAGGCCGGCCATGCCGCGTTGGAAGGCGTGGCTGTGCAGGTTGGGCATGCCGGGCAGCAGGATGGCGTGACGATCGTCGCCGGCCTGCGCTGTGGCTCCAGGCTCGACGCCCGTGATGCGTCCCTTGGCGAAGCTGAGCCGGACATTGTCGTGCCAGCCATTGGGAAGGAGTGCCTGTTCCGCGAAGATATCAGTCACTTTTCTCTCCGGTTCTCTGTCTCTCGTGCGATGATGGCACTTGCGGTGCGTTTCAATATGTATATACATAATCGCCATCGATTGAAACGGAAAAGATGATGGTTGCAGAGAGCAAAAGCCGGGCAGGGTCGGTTCGCATCTGGCGCAATGCACGCTTGGCGACGTTGGCCGAAAACGAGGCCGGACTAGGCATCGTCGAACGGGGCGCGATCGCTGCACGTGACGGCCGCATAGTCTATGCCGGTCCCGAATCGGAGATCCCTGCGGCATTTGCCAAGGGTGCCGAGACGATCGATTGCGAGGGCCGCTGGATCACGCCCGGCCTGATCGACTGCCACACCCATCTGGTTCATGCCGGCAACCGCGCCAACGAGTTCGAGATGCGGCTGGCCGGTGCCACTTATGAAGAGGTCGCCAGGGCTGGCGGCGGCATTGTCTCCTCGGTCAAGTCGCTGCGCGCCGCCAGCGAGCGCGAGTTGGTCGCGCAATCGCTACCCCGCCTCGATGCGCTGATCGCTGAGGCTGTGACCACGGTTGAGATCAAGTCGGGCTATGGGCTCGATCTGGAAAATGAGAAAAAATCGCTGCGTGCTGCGCGGCAGTTGGGCAACGTGCGTCCGGTGACGATCCGCACAACCTTCCTCGGCGCCCATGCCCTGCCGCCGGAAGCCGAGGGTGACAAGGACAGCTTTATCGATCTGGTCGCCAAAGAAATTCTCCCGGCGATTGCCGCCGAGGGGCTGGCCGATGCCGTCGACGGCTTTTGCGAGGGCATTGCCTTTTCACCGGACCAGATGGCGCGCGTCTTCGATGCGGCCAAGGCCGCCGGCCTGCCGGTCAAGCTCCATGCCGACCAACTGTCCAACCTGCACGGCGCCGAACTCGCCGCCCGCTATGGCGCACTGTCGGCAGATCATCTCGAATACACCGATGAGGCGGGTGCAGCGGCGATGGCCAGGGCGGGAACCGTGGCGACGATCCTGCCCGGCGCCTACTACTTCATTCGCGAAACCAAGAAGCCGCCGATCGGCCTGTTTCGCCAGCAAGGCGTCAAGATGGCTGTCGCCACCGACAACAATCCCGGCACCTCGCCGCTGACCTCGCTGCTTCTGGCCATGAATATGGCGGCGACCCTGTTTGGCCTGACGGTCGACGAATGCCTTGCCGGCGTCACCCGCGAGGCCGCCCGTGCGCTTGGTAAGCTGGGTGAAACCGGCACGCTCGAAGCCGGAAAATCCGCCGATCTGGCGATCTGGAACATCGAGCGCCCCGCCGAACTCGTCTACCGCATGGGCTTCAATCCGCTGCATGCCCGCATCTGGAGAGGACAATGACCGAACTAACCCTAAAGCCCGGCAACGCGACGCTGGCCGACTGGCGCGCCATCTACCGCGGCGCCGTGCCCAAGCTGGACCATGCCTGCCGGCCGAAAATCAAGGCGAGCGCCGAAGCCGTCGCCAGGATCGTTGCCAAGGGCGAGCCGGTCTATGGCATCAACACCGGCTTCGGCAAGCTGGCCAGCGTCCGCATCCCCGCGGAGGATCTCGAGACCTTGCAGCGCAACATCGTGCTGTCGCATGCCGCCGGTGTCGGCGAGCCGATGCCATCAGCCATTTGCCGGCTGATGATGGCGCTGAAGCTCGCCAGCCTGGCGCAAGGTGCGTCCGGCGTGCGGCCGCAGACCATCGAATTGCTCGAAGGCATGCTGGCGAACGACGTCATCCCGGTGGTGCCGGCGCAAGGGTCTGTCGGCGCCTCCGGCGACCTTGCCCCGCTGTCGCACATGACGGCGGTGATGATCGGCGTCGGCGAATGCTTTACCCCGCACGGCCGTTTCCCGGCCAAGGTGGCCTTCGTCTCGCACGGGCTGGAGCCCGTGACCTTGGGCGCCAAGGAAGGTCTGGCGTTGCTGAATGGCACGCAGTTCTCGACCGCCTATGCGCTGGCTGCCCTGTTCGAGGCCGAAGTGCTCTATCAGTCTGCACTGGTCGCCGGTGCGCTATCGACCGATGCGGCAAAAGGCTCGGACGCCCCCTTCGACCCACGCATCCATGCGCTGAGACAACATCGCGGCCAGATCGAGACGGCGGACGCGCTGCGCAATTTGATGGCCGGCAGCGCCATCCGTGAATCGCACCGGGTTGGAGACGAGCGGGTGCAGGATCCGTATTGCTTGCGCTGCCAGCCGCAGGTCATGGGCGCGGCACTCACCGTCCTGCGCCAGGCCGCCGACATGCTGGGCACCGAGGCCAATGGCGTCACCGACAATCCGCTGATCTTCGCCGAGAACGACACCGCGCTTTCGGGCGGCAATTTCCACGCCGAGCCGGTGGCCTTCGCCGCCGACATGATCGCGCTTGCGGTCTGCGAGATCGGTTCACTGTCGGAACGCCGCATCGCTATGCTGGTCGACCCGGCATTGTCGGGCATGCCGGCCTTCCTGACGCCGAAGCCCGGCTTGAACTCCGGCTTCATGATCCCCCAGGTGACGGCGGCAGCCCTGGTTTCCGAGAACAAGCAGAAAGCCTATCCGGCCAGCGTCGATTCCATCCCCACCTCGGCCAACCAGGAAGACCACGTATCGATGGCCGCGCATGGCGCGCGCCGGCTGATCGGCATGGTCGAGAACGCCACCGCGGTCATCGGCATCGAATTGTTGGCCGCGGCACAAGGCTGCGACTTCCATGCCCCGCTGGCGTCGAGCGCGGCACTTGAAGCCGTGCGCAAGCTGGTCCGGGCCGAGGTGCCGCATCTCGACAATGACCGGCATTTCCACCCCGACATGGAAAAGGCCATCGCCATGGTGCGCAGCGGCGCGACCATCAGGGCAGCCGGCACGGTAGCGCTGCCGTCGATTTCTGGAGCGGCATGATGGCAAGCGCGCCCTGGCTCACGATAACGCGCGGCACAGCCCCGTTGGTGGTCTCGATCCCGCACACCGGCATCGACCTCGCCGGCCTCGAGAACCGGCTGGTGTCGCCCTGGCTTGGCCGTCGCGATTGTGACTGGTGGATCGACAAGCTTTACGATTTCGCCACCGACCTTGGGGCGACCGTCGTGCACACGGCTATCTCGCGCACCGTCATCGACGTCAACCGTGATCCGTCCGGCGCCTCGCTCTATCCCGGTCAGGCGACGACTGGCCTGTGCCCGACCGAGACTTTCGACGGCGATCCGCTGTATAGGGCCGGCGAAGAACCGGGGCCGTCGGAGATCGACGAGCGCCGTGAAAAATTCTTCGCGCCCTACCATGCCGCCCTGCAGGCCGAGATCGACCGGCTGCGAGGCCTGCACGAAAAGATCGTCGTCTATGACTGCCACTCGATCCGCTCGGTGCTGCCGCGCCTGTTCGAAGGGATGCTGCCGGTGTTCAATCTCGGCACCAATGACGGCACGAGCGCCGATCCGGCCTTGCAGGCGATGATCGGCCAGATCATGGCCGAAACCGGCGAAGCTTATGTCGTCAATGGCCGCTTCAAGGGCGGCTGGATCACACGCCATTTCGGCCAGCCGCACCAGGGCGTGCATGCGCTGCAGATGGAGCTCTCCAATCGCGGCTATATGCGCGAGCCCGACGGCAAGGGTATGCCGGACAATTGGCCGGTGCCTTACGATGCCGAGTTCGCAGCACCGATCCGCGCCACGCTGCGGAAAATCCTCGAGGCCGCGACATCCTGGGCGCGCGTCTGAAATTCGATCCTTTTTGGAGTGACGCCATGAACAATCCTCGCCACAACATCCGCGAAGTCCGCAGCCCGCGTGGCACGGAAATCAGTGCCCGCTCCTGGTTGACGGAAGCACCGCTGCGCATGCTGATGAACAATCTCGATCCGGACGTCGCCGAAAATCCCAACGAACTGGTCGTCTATGGCGGCATCGGCCGCGCGGCGCGCACCTGGAACGATTTTGACCGCATCGTCGCGTCGTTGAGGACGCTGGCCGATGACGAGACTTTGCTGGTGCAGTCGGGCAAGCCAGTCGGTGTGTTCCGCACCCATCCGGACGCCCCGCGCGTGCTGATCGCCAACTCCAACCTCGTGCCGCATTGGGCGACTTGGGAAAAGTTCAACGAGCTCGATAAGAAGGGCCTGATGATGTACGGCCAGATGACGGCCGGTTCGTGGATCTACATCGGCACGCAAGGCATCGTGCAGGGCACTTACGAGACCTTCGTCGAAGCCGGTCGCCAGCACTATGGCGGCAATCTGAAGGGAAAATGGATCTTGACTGCCGGCCTCGGCGGGATGGGCGGCGCCCAGCCGCTCGCCGCTGTCATGGCCGGCGCCTGCTGCCTGGCGATCGAATGCAATCCGAACTCGATCGATTTCCGCCTGCGCACCCGCTATGTCGACGAGAAGGCCGAGACCCTCGATGAAGCGATGGAGATGATCGAGCGCTGGACCAAGGCCGGCGAGGCGAAGTCGGTAGGCCTGCTGGGCAATGCCGCTGAGATCGTCCCCGAAATATTCAGGCGCGGTATCCGGCCCGATATGGTCACCGACCAGACTTCGGCTCACGACCCTATCAATGGCTATCTGCCGAAGGGCTGGACGATGGCCGAATGGCGCGAGAAGCGCGTCAGCGACCCCAAGGCGGTCGAGAAGGCGGCCCGCGCTTCGATGCGCGAACATGTCGAGGCGATGGTGGCTTTCTGGAACGCCGGTGTACCGACGCTCGACTATGGCAACAACATTCGCCAGGTGGCCAAGGAAGAAGGCTTCGAGAACGCCTTCGCCTTCCCCGGTTTCGTGCCGGCCTATATCCGCCCGCTGTTCTGCCGAGGCATCGGCCCGTTCCGTTGGGCGGCCCTGTCGGGTGATCCGGAGGATATCTACAAGACCGACGCCAAGGTGCGCGAACTGACGCCCGGCAATACCCATCTGCACAACTGGCTCGATATGGCGCGTGAGCGCATCGCCTTTCAAGGGTTGCCGGCACGTATCTGCTGGGTTGGTCTCGGGGACCGGCATCGGCTCGGCCTCGCTTTCAACGAGATGGTGGCCAAGGGCGAGCTGACGGCGCCGGTCGTCATCGGCCGCGATCACCTCGATTCCGGCTCGGTCGCCTCGCCGAACCGCGAAACGGAGTCGATGAAGGACGGCTCGGATGCCGTGTCCGACTGGCCGCTGCTCAACGCATTGCTCAACACGGCGTCGGGCGCCACCTGGGTGTCGCTGCACCATGGCGGCGGCGTCGGTATGGGCTTCTCGCAGCACGCCGGCATGGTCATCGTCGCCGACGGCACGCGCGAAGCGGCCAAACGCCTGGAACGGGTATTGTGGAATGACCCGGCGACCGGCGTGATGCGCCACGCCGATGCCGGTTACGACACGGCCATCGAATGCGCCAAGGAGCACCAGCTCAACCTGCCCGGCATTCTCGGCTGATTGGCTGACCGATGCGCATCCTGCGAGCAGCCGAATACCGGTCGATGCCGTGGAAGAACGGCGGTGGCGTGACGACCGAAATCGCCGTTTCGCCCATTGGGGCCGGCCTCGACGACTTCGACTGGCGCGTCTCGATGGCGCGCGTCGAATCGAGCGGCCCGTTCTCGCAGTTTGCCGGCATCGATCGCACCCTTGCCGTGCTCGAAGGCGAGGGCATCGTCCTCGAGATTGCCGGCTACCCGCCGACATCCATAAACAGGGCGACCGCCCTGTTTTCCTTCCCGGCCGACGTGCAGACCTCGGCCACGCTGATCGGCGGGCCGATCACCGATCTCAATGTCATGACCCGCAGAAGCCGGATGAGGCATTCGGTCGAACGCCTGTCGATTTCGACACCTGCGGAAATCCGGACTGAAGCCGGTACGACCCTCATCTTGTGCTTGAACGGCGAAGTCACTGTGCCCGGCGCCGAACCGGTTCGCCTCGGAGCGCTGGACACGTTGATAGCCGGTCCGGACAGCGCCAGCCTGCTTGCCCGGCCAGCCCATGACGCAACGCTGTTCGTGATCCGGATCGGCGGCATTTCCGGCAATGGTTAACGCCTGTTTCCAAACATGATCGCGATGCCGGCGAATAATAGCGTAAGCTGAAGGCGGGCATCACGAAAAAGCCCGAATCCTTTCCGTCGATCGATCCCGACGGGAAGAGGGGCGCTCGTCGTTGTTTTTCGCTGAGAGATGACGCCCTGTCGCGGTGCGGAAACAAACTTTCGGCAAATGGGGCTTATGCAACCAATTGCAATTGAATCGGTTTTAGGGCCATTGCCGTGGCGGTGACGCCGCTGACTGCCCCGCTTACGGAATTTTCAATGAATATTCAGACGACCCCTGCCCAAATCGAGAAGACAAGCGCGAGCTTCCCGGCCATCACCGAAGAGCCGATCCGCTCCAATTACCTGCCTGAGGAGCGCCTTCGGCTGCTCGGTGAAAGGCTGGCAAACGGCGACCTCACGGATTTGTTCGGCCTGACGCCTTTCGATTTTCAGGCCCGTATCCGTGACAGTGCCAAGAAGATTTTGGAAGTCTACCGGTCGACGAATGCGGCGCAGGCGAGGGGCGAGACGATCACGCCGTCGGCTCAATGGCTGCTCGACAACAATTATCTGGTCGAAGAGACTATTTTCCAGGTCAAGCGCGATCTGCCGCGCCGCTTCTATCGCCAGCTGCCGACCCTGAAACTGCCTGATAACGGCAGCGTGCCGCGTGCGCTGGCGCTGGCCTGGACCTATATGGCGCATTCGGACAGCTCCGTCTCGGCGACGATGTTCAAGTCCATCGTCCAGGGTTTTCAATCGGTCGAGCCGCTGAAGATCGGCGAGCTCTGGGCGCTGCCTTCCCTGTTGCGCTTCGTCCTGATCGAGAATCTCCGCCGGTTGGCGGTCAGGGTCAATCGCACCCGTCAGATGCGCCAGATCGCCAATGATGTGGCGGACAAGGTTCTGGCGATCGACGACAGTTCCGACCGGCAGGCAATCCTGTCCAACTTCAGCGTCCATGCGCAGGACACCACCTTTGCCACCCAGCTGCTCTACCGTCTGCGCGATGGATCGCAGAACGCCGGCAAGGCCTTGGAATGGCTGGAAGGTGAACTCGAAAAGGCCGGCTCCGACGCCGAGGAAATCATCATTTCCGAGCATCAGACGCTGTCCAGCGGCAATGTGACGACAGGCAACATCATCCGCGGCCTGCGCCTCATCAACGACGTCGACTGGACCGTTTGGTTCGAAGGCGTCAGCCGCATCGATACGGTGCTGCGCGAGCGCACCGATTTCGCCGCGCTCGACTTCTTCTCGCGTGACCAGTACCGGACTGCGATCGAGGAACTGGCGCGCCGCTCGGACCTCTCCGAATATCGTGTCGCCGACAAAGCCATCGAACTGGCCGGCCACGCTGCCGGCGAGACCATGTTGCGCGATGATGTCGGCGATGCCGTATCAACGCCATCCGCCCACACCGATGTGGGTTTCTTTCTCGTCGGCCCACGCCGGCTGGAGCTGGAGAAAGCGATCGGCTATCGGCCTACCGTCAGCCAGACGTTCAAACGAGCCTTCCGCAAGACCGGATGGCTTGGCATCGTCGTGCCGGTGTTTGCGCTGACGGCCCTGCTTCTGGTCCTCTCCGGCAATGCACTCGCCAATCTCGGCCTGTCGGTGCCGTCGATCGCCCTGATGCTGGTGCTGTTTGCAGTGCCGGCCAGCGAGGGCGCGCTCGCCTTCTTCAACACTGTCGTTTCGCTGTTCCTCAAACCGACGCGCCTCGTCGGCTACGATTACAGGCACGGCGTGCCGCCCGAGGCGCGCACGCTGGTGGTGGTGCCGTCGCTGATCGGTTCACGGGACGACGTCGAGGAGAATGTCCGCAACATCGAGGTGCATCATCTCGCCAACACAGCCGATGAAATCCATTTCGCGCTGCTGTCGGACTGGCCCGACAGCAAGACCGAGATCGATGCGGCGGATACTGAAATCCTCGAATTCGCCCGCGCCGAGATCGCCCGTCTCAACGACCGCTATCCCTCCGAAGGTGCGCCGCGTTTCTACATCCTACACCGGCGCAGGCTCTTCAATGCGGCTCAAGGGTCCTGGATGGGCTGGGAGCGCAAGCGCGGCAAGCTGCACGAGCTCGACCTTCTGCTGCGCGGTGACAGCGACACCACCTTCCTGCCGCTCGATGTGCCGTTACCGGAGAACGTCGTCCATGTGATGACGCTCGATGCCGACACGCGCACCACTCGAGACGCGGTCGCGACCATGGTCGGCAAGCTTTGCCACCCGCTCAACCGCCCGCATTTCGATGCCAGCAAGCGCGTCGTCACGGCTGGCTATGCGATCCTGCAGCCGCGCATCACCGCGTCGCTGACCAGCGGCGACGATGCATCGTTTTTCCAGCGGGTCTTTTCGGCCAATCGCGGCCTCGACCCCTATGTCTTTGCCGTGTCCGATCTCTACCAGGACGTCTTCGGCGACGGATCTTTCACTGGAAAGGGCCTCTATCATGTCGACGCCTTCGAGGCGGCGCTGCAGGGCCGAATCGAGGAAAACACCATCCTCAGCCACGATCTGCTGGAAGGCGCGCTGGCGCGCGCGGCGCTGGTCACCGACGTCGAACTGGTCGAAGACTATCCGACGCGCTATTCGGTCGATGCCTCGCGCCACCATCGCTGGGCACGCGGCGACTGGCAGCTGCTCGGCTTCATGCTCGATCCGCGCTCCGGCGTGCCGGCTCTGTCGCGCTGGAAGATGATCGACAATCTGCGCCGCTCGCTGACACCGATCTTCTGGGTGATGGCGGCGATCGGCGGCTGGACGCTGCTGCCCTTCACGCAGGCGGCGCAATGGCAGGCCTTGCTGATCCTCAGCCTGTTCATGGCGCCGACATTCAACATCGTCAACGCCATCCTTCCCAAGAGCGGCGACCAGACGCCGCGCGGCCATTTTTCGGCCCTGGCACGCGACGTTGCCTTCGGCACCGCCATGGTGGCGCTGAAGATCGTACTGATGGCGCACAACGCCTGGATGATGGGCGATGCCATCGTCCGCACGCTGTACCGGCTGTTCGTCAGCCGCCAGAATCTTTTGGAATGGCGGACTGCCTCGCAGGCGCATAAGAGCGGCGACAATAGTGTCGGTTCCTATTACGGCATGATGTATGGCGCCGTGATCATCGGCTTCGTCGGCCTTGCCATTCCGGTGCTGGCCGATTCCACCGGTGCCTTCGTCGCCTTCTTCTTCGCGCTGTTCTGGATTGGCTCGCCCGCCATCGCCAGTTGGATCAGCCGTTCGGCCGAAACCGAGGATCGCTTGCGCATATCGCAAGCTGACATCCATGCGTTGCGCACGGTGGCACGGCGCACATGGCACTATTTCGAAAGCTTCGTGACGTCAGAGCACCACCATCTGCCGCCCGACAATTTCCAGGAAAGCCCGGCGCCGGTCGTCGCACCACGTACCTCGCCGACCAATATCGGCGTCTACCTGCTGTCCGTCGTATCGGCCCGCGATTTCGGCTGGATCAGCCTGTCCGATGCCATCACCCGCATCGACGCCACCATGTCGACGATCGAGGGTATGCCGCGCGACCGCGGCCACCTCTTCAACTGGTACGACACGACGACACTGAAGCCGCTCTACCCGCTCTACCTCTCGGCCGTCGACAGCGGCAATCTTGCCGGCCATCTGGTGGCTGTGGCGGCAGCCTGCGCCGAATGGGCGGAGGCACCCTCCGTCCATCTCCAGGGTGATTTCGAAGGCATTCTCGACACGGTCACCGTTCTCAGCGAAAGCCTTGATGAGTTGCCCGATGACCGTCGCCAGCTGCGCCCCCTGCGCCAGCGCCTCGCCGACCGTCTCGACGGCATGCGGCGCGCGGTCGACACCATCAAGGCGCAGCCGGAGATGGCGTCGATCCGCACCATCAACCTGGCTGTGCTTGCCGGCGAGATCCGCAAGCTTGCCACAGCTATCCACACCGAGGCGGCGTCCCCCCAGAGCGACGTCATCGTCGACTGGGCGGCAAGGCTGGAGGCCACCTGCGAAGCGCACGTCCATGACGCGCACAGCGACGACAATGCCGTCGAGGCATTGCGTGCCAAGCTGATCACCCTGCGCGAGCGCACGCGCCGCTTCGCCTTCGAGATGGATTTCTCCTTCCTGATGCGGCCGGAGCGCAAATTGCTGTCGATCGGCTACCGGGTCGAGGAACACCAGCTCGACGAAAGCTGCTACGATCTTCTGGCTTCCGAGGCGCGGCTGACCAGCCTGTTCGCCATCGCCAAGGGCGACCTGCCGACCGAGCACTGGTTCCGGCTTGGCCGACCGATCGTCGAGATCGGGTTCCAGGGCGCACTGATGTCGTGGTCCGGCTCGATGTTCGAATATCTGATGCCGCCACTGGTCATGAAGGAGCCGCACGGCTCGATCCTCAACCAGACCAGCAAGCTGATCATCAAGCGCCAGATCCAGTATGGCCGCCAGAAGAACGTACCGTGGGGCATTTCGGAAGCGGCCTACAATGCCCGCGACCGTGAACTGACCTACCAGTACACCAATTTCGGCGTGCCCGGCCTTGGGCTGAAGCGCGGCCTTGGCCAGAACACGGTAATCGCACCTTACGCCACCATATTGGCGGCACAGTTCAACCCGCGTGAGGCGGTGCACAATCTCGCCCGGCTCAGGGAAGTCGGCGCACTAGGCCGCCACGGCTACTATGATGCCGTCGACTTCACGCCGCAGCGCGTGCCCGAAGGCACCGACCATGTCGTCGTGCAAAACTACATGGCGCACCATTCGGGCATGTCGATCGTGGCGGTCGCCGACGCCATCTTCGAAGGTCGCATGCGCGACCGCTTCCACAGCGATCCGGTCATCGAATCGGCCGAATTGCTGCTGCAGGAGAGGGCGCCCCGCGACATTCCGACCGCGACCGTCAGGACCGAGGCCGACGAACGCTCCAAGGACGAGACCGAGATCGAGAGCACTGACACCCGCATCGTGCTCAACCCGCTGCAATCGCTGCGCTCGACCAGCGTCATGTCGAACGGTCGTTATTCGGTGATGGTCACGGCGACCGGCTCGGGCTACAGCCGCTGGGGCGATCTCGCCGTCACCCGCTGGCAGCCGGACCCGACCGAGGACCGGCTTGGCTCCTACATCTTCCTGCGAGACGCCGATACCGGCGACTGGTGGTCGGCGACGTCGGAGCCGAAGCGTGCGGTCGAGGAAACGGCGCAGACCTTGTTCTCCGACGACAAGGCGAGCTTCGTCAAATCGGTGGGGACGTTGCGCTCCGAGGTCGAATGCATCGTCGTTTCGGAAGGCAACGGCGAGGGGCGTCGGGTTACGCTCTACAATGATGGCCCATCCGACCGTCACATTGAAGTGACCTCTTTTGCCGAACTGGTGCTCGGTCTGGAAGCGTCCGACAACGCGCATCCGGCCTTCTCGAAGATGTTCGTGGAAACCGAAATCTCTGCGAATAACGCGGCGATCTTCGCCACACGGCGCAAGCGCGAGACCAGCGAGCCCGATATCGCCATGGTGCATTTCGTCACCGATCCGTCAGGGTCGGCGCGCGATGCCGAGGCCGAGACCGACAGGCGCGCCTTCATCGGCCGTGGCCGTACCATTGTCGACGCAGCCGCGTTCGATCCGGGCGCCAGGCTCGGCGGCCATTCAGGCTTCACGCTCGATCCCGTCGCCTCGCTGCGCCGGCAAGTGCGGGTGCCGGCCAACAAGAAGATATCGCTGACTTTCTGGACTGTGGTCGGTGCTGGCCGTGCCGAACTGGACGAGGCTATCGCCCGGCTCGATCATCCCGAGAGTTTTGCCCGCCAGGCCATGCTCGCCTGGACGCGCAGCCAGGTCCAGACGCGTCATATGGGCCTCAGCCTGACCGATGCCGCCAATGTGCAGAAGCTGGCACGCTACCTGATCTATCCGGATCCGTTCCTGCGTCTTCCCGCCGATTCCATTTCCACGGGGCTGGGCAAGCAGTCGAGCCTGTGGCCGACCAGCATTTCCGGCGATTTCCCGATCTTCCTGGTCAGGATCGGTGACGTCGCCGATCTGGAAATCGTCGCCCAGGCGTTGCGTTTCCAGGAATATATGCGCAGCCGTGGCATGATGATCGACTTCGTCGTCGTCAACGAGCAGGCGTCCTCCTATGTCCAGGATCTGCAACGGGCGGTCGAGACGCTATGCGAAAACAGCCGTTTGCGCGGCAAGGAGCTCGGACCTCGCCAGCACATTTTCGCGGTGCGCCGCGATCTTATGGACGACACGACCTACAAGACGCTGCTCGCCGTGGCCCGCGTCGTCCTGCACACGCGCAACGGCACCATCTTCGACCAGATTGAGCGGGCTGAAGCAGCCGCCTTGCAGGCGCGCGACGCCCTGCTGCCGACAGCATTTCCGGTTCCGCGTGACCTGCCATCGCCGACGCCCACGACGCATGCATTCGCCTCGCAGGCGGTGGCCAATGTCAGCGCCGATGGAAGTGGGCTCAGCCAGTGGAACGGGTTTGGCGGTTTCGATGGCGACGGGCGGCACTATGTCGTGCGCCTGGCCGGCCGGCGAACGACGCCGCAGCCGTGGATCAACGTCGTCTCCAACGCCTCGTTCGGCTTCCATACCTCGGCCGAGGGTGCTGCATTCACCTGGAGCCGAAACAGCCGCGACTACCAGTTGACGCCATGGTCGAATGATCCGGTTTCGAACCGGCCGGGCGAGGGCCTCTACATCTACGATCAGGCCAGCGGCAAGGCGTTCTCGCCGCTCGCCGCCATGGTGCGCGATCCCTCGATGACGTACGAGGCCTGGCATGGCCAGGGTTTCTCGACCTTCCGTTCGAGGCGCGGGCCGTTGTCGATGGATCTTACCCATGTCGTCGATCCGGTCGATCCGGTGAAAATTTCGCGGCTGCGTATCCAGAATGCCGGTTCGGTGCCAGCACGGCTGCGTGTGTATGCCTATGCCGAATGGGTGCTCGGCGGGCATCGGTCGCGCACGGCGGCAACCATCGTTCCGGCGCGGGACGCTGCCAGCGGCGCGTTGCTGGCGCAAAATCCCTATGGTCTCGATTTCGGCGAGCGGGTGGCCTTCCTCGCCGCTGATGGCGGCGTCCATTCGGTGACATCCGACCGCTCGGAGTTCCTCGGCCGGCATGGCTCCAGCGAGCTTCCGCAGGCGGTGCTAAGCGGTGCTGGACTGTCGGACCGTGTCGAGGCCGGCGACGATCCGTGCGCGGCGATCGCCCGCGACATTGAGATTCCGGCCGGCGGCGACGTGACGCTGCTCTGGCTGCTCGGTGACGCCGAATCCGCCGAGGAGGCGAGTGCCTTGGTGCGGAAGCACCGAGCCAAGGATTTCGACCAGCGTCTGGCCGACAATGAGCGCGAGTGGCGTGGTTTCCTCGACACCATCCAGGTCGAGACGCCGGACAAGGCGCTCGACGCCATGGTCAATCACTGGCTGCCCTATCAAAGCCTGACCTGTCGCATCCGTGCCCGCTCCGCCTTCTATCAGGCCAGTGGTGCGTTCGGCTTCCGCGACCAGTTGCAGGATACGCTTGCGTTGCTGGCGCATGATCCGCAACTGGCGCGCGACCAGATACTCAACGCGGCACGGCGGCAATTCCCCGAAGGCGACGTGCAGCACTGGTGGCTGCCGCGCACCGGTGCCGGCGTGCGCACCCTGATCTCCGACGACGTGGTCTGGCTGGCTCACGCCACGGCGCGCTACCTGTTGGTCACCGGTGATGTCACCATACTGAAGGAGCAATTGCCCTTCATCGACGGGCAGGCGCTGGGCGATGATGAGCACGATGCCTTCTTCACTCCGGAAATCTCGAAGAAGACGGCGTCGCTCTACGACCATTGCGCGCGCGCGCTCGATCTCGCCATCAAGCGCAGCAGCCCTGCGGGCCTGCCGCTGATCCTCGGCGGCGACTGGAACGACGGCATGAACCGCGTCGGCGGGCACGGCAAGGGCGAGAGCGTATGGCTCGGCTGGTTCCTGTTGAAAACTCTGGGTGACTTCGCTCCCGTTGCCAAGGTCGAGGGCGATGCCAAGCGTGCACAGGCCTGGGCGAAACATGCCGACGTGCTGAAGCGGGCGCTTGAAAGCACGGCATGGGACGGCGAGTGGTATCGGCGCGGCAGCTTCGACGATGGCAGCCCGCTGGGGTCGCGAACATCGCAGGAATGCAAGATCGACTCGATCGCCCAGTCCTGGAGCGTGCTTTCGGGAGAGGGCGATCCGGCGCGGTCGACGACGGCGATGGAGCAGGCGACCAAGCTGCTCGTCGACGACAAGCTCAAGATCGTCAAGCTGTTCACGCCGCCCTTCTCGAAGACGGATAAAGACCCAGGGTATATCAAGAGCTATCCGCCCGGTGTGCGCGAGAATGGCGGCCAGTACACCCACGCCGCCACATGGTTCGTCATCGCGCTTGCCGAGATGGGGCGGACCGACGAGGCCTATCGCTGTTTCTCGATGCTGAACCCCGTCAACCATGCGATCGACGAGGCCTCGGCCGAGCACTATCGCGTCGAACCTTATGTCGTGGCGGCCGATATCTATGCCGGGGACGGCAATGCCGGCAACAACAAGGGCGGCCGTGGCGGCTGGACCTGGTACACCGGCTCCGCCGGCTGGCTCTACAGGGCGGCGGTAGAAGGCATCCTCGGCATCGAACGGCGCGGCAAGCGTGTCCAGTTCAAGCCGAAACTACCCACTCACTGGGACGGCTATTCGGCAACCCTCAAGATGCTGGGGGCGGAACTCAAGGTTCGCGTCATCCGCGACAATAAGGCCAAGGCCGTGACGCTGGAGGTGAACGGGGCAAAGACCAAGGCTTCGGCGCTCGAACTGAGGGCTGGCGAAGTTACCGACGTCATCGTCAGGATCCCGGCCTGATGCATGTTGCCCCAAAAGCGTGCTCCCGGACCTAGCCCCGGGGGCTCGGTTTTTGGGCCATGACGAGATGCGCGGCGCCATGCCGTCCGGCGTTGCCGTCGGCCCGGCTGAAGGCGATGCCTCTGAGAAGCACATGAAATCAAAGGCTTGGGGTGCGCCGTAACGGTCGCCTCGATCGACGAGACGTAGTCCCCGTCGCTAGGCGGGGCGCAAGCGCACTTGGCTTTGGCCTATACTGCGCAGAAGGAGATTTCGGCCTTGGTCATGCGCCCGACATTGCCGCTGATTAAAATTGTGGCAGCGTGTGCCAACTGCCATGATTTCGCCGTATGCCTGACATTTTACCTGTCTTCTCAAACCGTTAGGTGATCACGGCAGATTTCGGAACGTCGCCATCTTTTGTTCGCTCTGAGGGAACTGAAGAGGTACACGGCCATTGTTTTGCGACGTATCAACCGATACGAGTCAAATGATGCAGTGCACAATAAACAGCATGGCGGAGTAACTGGGGTGACCCTTCTGCAAATCTACTGGCGAGCGCTCGGATATCTCGCCCAGGACAGGAAGCGCGTCGCGTTGATCTGTTCGGCCAATGTGGCTCTCGCCATCATCGCCATTCTTGAGCCGATCATGTTCGGACGGGTGATCGATGCGATTTCCGAACGCGGCTCGGTGTTTACGACACTTGCCCTGTGGGCTGGCCTCGGCGCTTTCAACATCGTGGCATTCGTGCTGGTGGCGCGCGGCGCGGACCGCTTTGCCCACAAGCGCCGTAGCGAGGTGCTTTGCGACTCGTTCGAGCGCGTGATCACCATGCCGCTTGCCTGGCACCACCAGCGCGGCACCTCCAACGCCCTGCACACCCTGCTGCGCGCGGTCGAGACGCTGTTCAGCCTGTGGCTCGAATTCATGCGTCAGCACCTGTCGACGGTGGTTGCGCTGTTCCTGCTGATCCCGACCGCGGTCAGCATGGACCTGCGCATGTCTATGGTGCTGCTGGCGCTCGGTGCGCTCTATGTCGGTATCGGCCGGCTGGTGATGAAGCGCACCAAGGCGGGTCAGGCCGCCGTGGAGCGCCACTACCATAAGGTGTTCGCGCACGTGACCGACTCGGTCAGCAATGTTGCCGTGTTGCAGAGCTACAATCGTCTCGGCCACGAGGCCGATACGCTGCGCCGCTATGTCAAGAACCTGCTCGATGCCCAGAACCCGGTGCTCGACTGGTGGGCGATGGCCAATGCGCTGCATCGCCTGTCCTCGACGATCTCGATGATGGTCGTACTGTTGATCGGCGCCTATCTGGTCACCCACGGTCAACTGCGCATCGGTGACGTCATCGCCTTCACCGGCTTTGCCACGCTGCTGATCGCCAGGCTCGACCAGATGTCGGCGTTCGCCAACCAGATTTCGGAGGCCCGTGCCAAGCTCGAGGACTTCTACCATCTCGAGGACTCCGCGGCCGACGCCGCCGAGCCGGACGGCTTGCGCGATCTCGCCAACGTCACCGGTCATGTCCGCTTCGAGAATGTCGGTTTCGAATTCGCCAATTCTGGCCATGGCATCGACGACGTGTCCTTCGAGGTCCAGGCTGGCCAGACCGTCGCCATTGTCGGCCCGACGGGCGCCGGCAAGACGACGCTCATCAACTTGCTGCAGCGCGTCTTCTCGCCATCGCAAGGCCGTATCCTGATCGACGGCATCGACACCCGCACCGTGACCCGCAAGTCGCTGCGCCATTCGATCGCCACCGTGTTCCAGGATGCGGGCCTGCTCAACCGCTCGATCGAGGACAACATCCGCGTCGGCCGTGCCGATGCGAGCAATGACGAGATCCATGCCGCCGCCAATGCGGCTGCCGCGCAGGACTTCATCCTGTCGAAGAGCAATGGCTACGACACGCTGGTCGGCGAACGTGGCGGCCAGCTATCGGGCGGCGAACGCCAGCGCATCGCCATTGCCCGCGCCGTGCTGAAGGACGCACCGATCCTGGTGCTCGACGAGGCGACCAGCGCGCTCGACGTCGAGACCGAGGATCGCGTCAAGGAAGCGATCGACGAGTTGCGGCGCGACCGCACCACCTTCATCATCGCCCACCGCCTGACCACCGTTCGCGACGCCGATCTGGTCGTGTTCATGGATAAGGGCAGGGTGATCGAGATGGGCGGCTTCACCGAGCTGTCGCTGCGCAATGGCCGCTTTGCCAGCCTGCTGCGCGCCGGCGGCCTGCTCAACGACGAGGAGGTTCGCCGCCTCAGCCGCAGTGTGCAGCAACAGCAGGAAGCCGCGGCCTGATCTTCTTTCTTCTACCTCCCCCTTGTGGGGAGGTCGGACCGTAGGTCCGGGTGGAGGGTACGGGCGCCATCGCCGCTCCCCCACCCGCGCCTTCGGCGCGACCTCCCCACAAGGGGCAGGGGAATCGCACATGAGTACAAAGGGACTCTTGTGTGGTGTGCGGAAATCGATTCTGAAAGGACCTCTGGATGATCGGAG
>NZ_JAMYMV010000018.1:0-90460 GCF_040318715.1 Mesorhizobium sp. M1050
AATCCTCGGCGAGGTCACGTCAACCGAATGCCGAAATTACTTCACCGAGGCTGGCTATGCCCAACCTAAATTCATCCCGCTCTAGACGCCGAGTACGAGACGAACGCGGTTGTCGTCAATTGTCCGCTTGCTTCGACTTGCGGTCTCGCGCTTGCGAACAGATGTCGCCTGGACTGGAGGCTCTTCATTCTCGTCCGGATTGGGCAGCGGAGTTTCGTCCGGCAGCCCTTCGGGTTCAGGCTCCTCGATCGGCTCAGGCTTCCACGTCGGAGCCGGCATGGGTACATCGCGATTTGGATCGGGTTCTCTTGGCTGGGGCATCGAGGTCATCTCCGTTCAGCCTGAGCAACTCATCCACCCCGCCATGGTTCCTGGCTAAACCCCTTACCGCTCTGATCATTGCGCAGAGGAATCGCACATGCTGGTGGTCGCGACGAGGCGTTGGCCTTCGGGTTTTGCATAACTTTCGGAACCGGTCCGATTCTCAAGCCGTTGTCTTGGAAAGACAGCGAGGAGAACCGCCATGAAGGACAAGGCAGCAGATTTCGAAAACACCTTGCCGCAGGTTGCTATCGACGATCTCCAGGTGCGGCAGCTTGCCGTCGCAACCGATTTGCCCTCCAAGCAAGCCCGCGAACTGGTGCGTCGCCACGGCAACGACCCCAAGAAGCTGGAAGAACTGGCCAAGTCGATCAACGCAGCGAATTGAACCTGGTCGATTGAACCTGGTCAGGCTACATGCCGACGCGCATCAGATGTCGAGCAAGGCATAGGGACGGCCGCTCGGCTTGGCTACATGCATGGCGACGTTGTAGACCTTGGCTCCGCCAGGCGTTTGACCTTTGTACGAGCCGCGATGAGCATGGCCATGCACGACGGCGCTGACCTGGAACCGATCGATCGTTTCCGCCAGACGTGAGGAGCCTAGAAACGGGAATATCTCCGGCGGCTCTCCTGCAACGGTCTCCACGACCGGCGCGTAGTGAAGGACCACGATCGTGCGTTTCGCGCGGACCTGCCGCATCGCCTTTTCGAGCCGCATTGCTTCGCTGACGCTTTCCGCGACCATCGCTTTGATCGCCGGTTCGCCGAAGGAGCCAAGCATGCGCGACCCGAAACCGCCTACGAACCCCTTCACACCGACAAAACCGACCTCCCCAATTTCGATCGCCTGCCCGTCGAGGAGGTGAACGTCCGCCTGGCGCAGGATCTTGGTGACATCTTCTGCCGCATCGGACTCATAGTCATGATTACCGAGCACGGCCACCACCGGGATCGAGCAGTTGCGCAGATCCTCGGCGAGGAGCTCCGCTTCACTAGGCTTACCGAGATTGGTGAGATCGCCCGCGAGTACGAGGACATCGGCTTCGCGCGATATCTCGCCGAAAAGATCGCGATAAGAGGCATGGCCATCTTCCCTGACATGCAGGTCGCCTAGCGCGGCAATCTTGAGCATGCGTTTGCCGTCCGCCGGCGTGGCCTTCCTGTTGCGATCAGCCATCGCGAAATTCTCCCGCGCCGCCGACGCCGGCAAAGCCCCATTCCTTGACATCGATTTCGTAGTCGACTTGCGAAAGCAGGCGCCCGCGGCAGATCTTCATTCTGGGAGACGGCAATTGTCGCTGCTTGGCGAGACGGTCCAGCAATTCATCGAGCAGCCAAGCCGGAACATGATCGCGCTCGCTCGGATAGATCCACCTGAAATTGAGCAGATGCATCAGCAGCACCTCCCAGTGAACCTCCAGATAGGAAAGCAGCCTGTGCCAGTCGATCTGGTCATGCGCCTTGAGAATCGTATGAGCGATATCGGCTCCGTCGTGACGCCCCCTGTCCTGGATGAAGCATTTGGACCAGACGAGTTCGGTCGGCCCGATAATTCTCACCCGGTTGCCCAGCAGCTCGGTCTGCCGGGCGTGTTCCAGCCACAGATCGCCAACAGGCATCATGCCATTGGCGGAGCCGAAAATGACATCGAAGAAATGCGTGCCCTTGAACACTTTTCCAAGCCACCGATCGTCTTCGATTTCGACCGCATATCCAAGCTGTTTGAAATGGGCGAGGATGCGCGCATAGTCGCCCGCCTTACAGAAGATATCGAGATCCTTGGTCTGGCGGGTGACGCCCGTGTAGGCGCTTAAGGCGTATGTTCCAGCGACAAGAAAAGGAATGTCCGTGCCGGTGAGTTCGTGGATCGCCTCCGAATAGAACACCTCGGCCTCGGTGTTGTTGAGTGTCGGCGCGGCCTTTGCATCAATCGTGGGAAGCGTAACCAGAACGTTTTCAGGTGAACGACCATTGGTCATGATATGATGACTCCAATCCGACGGCCAACGACCGCCCGCTGGAGTAACAACGTGAACCGCACCCGGTTCCGCCAGCAGGGGCAGTCGAGTGGATTCGTTCTCGTCCTGTCGGCCTGACCGCCGCGCGCCTCCTGGTCAATGTGAACGGGTTCCTTCGCAGCCTTCGCCGGTGCGTTGGCTGACGGAGCATCAAACGAAAAACCCGCCTGTAAGGCGGGTCACTGGCGCGAATCAGCACCATAGGCAAACTTGTACCATAGCTGAGGTCACGGAATCAAGAAAAAATTCCTATCGGTGAAAAGCTGCCGGCGCAAAAGCTGCCAACACCGCCGAACTGGGGCTGTCGTCAGGCATTGGGCACCGCCGGTGTGGCTGGATCTGCCGGCACGTCACAGCAGCCGTATCTGATAGCTCAGCACGCGCTTCCCACCGGGCGCGATCCGCATCAGTCCCGGCTTGTCGACAAAATCGCCGTCGAAGTCCACCGGGCTTGCTATGCCGTGCCAGGGTTCGATGCACAGGAACGGCGCGCCACTCGGCTTTGACCAGATGCCCAACTCCTGAACCCCTTGCCACGACATCTCTATCGCCGGACCACGCTCGGAGGCGTAGCGCACGCTGGTGCTGGCAGGCCGATCGAGAATGACCGCGTCCTCATCGAACAGCCGTTCGGAGAGCTTGAGGATATTGCCCTCGACAGGCGTCGGCTGCGGCGTCGGCAACAGCAAACCGTCCTTCAGCCGGCGGATCGGCGCACCCTCGTCCTCGGCAAAGGCCAGCTGGTAATCCGTCTTGGCCAGCTCCGGCAGCAATGGCCAATTGAATGCCGGGTGCGCCCCGATCGACGCTGGCAGCGGCTCGTCGCCAGTGTTGGTGATGTCGAAGGTCACGCCGAGCTGCCGGCGGTCCAACGTGTGGGTCACCGCCAGGCGAAAGGCGAATGGGTAGTGTGCGCGGGTATCGGCGTCGTCGGTGAGAACCAGCGTGCAGGACCCTGGCCGCCTCTGCGCCCAGGCAAACGGCTTGTCGCGCGCGAACCCATGCTGCGTCATCGGATAGGTTCGGCCGCGATGGCGCAACTGGTCGCCCTTGAGCCGCCCGACGATCGGGAACAGCACCGGCGAGTGACGCCGCCATTCCGGGCCGGCCTGCCATAGAAACTCTGTGCCGTCGGCATCGCGCAGAGAGACCAGTTCGGCGCCCTGCCCGACGACAGTCGCCGAGATGCCGTCGCCGTGAAGCGTCTGGCTATCCTGTTCCATATGTCCTCGCGGTTTGCTGGCGGGACAGTCAGGTTAGCAAAAGCCTTCGCGGACTCAAGGGCGAGCGTGTTGGCGCCTTCGTCCTGGTGCTTGCCGGATCAGATGGCGGTCAAGGGCAAGCCAGGCAGCACCTTGTCAAGGGTGATCGGAAATTCGCGCACCCTGACGCCGGTGGCGTTGTAGACGGCGTTGGCGACAGCAGCCCCCGCCCCGCAGACGCCAAGTTCGCCTAATCCCTTGGCGCCGAGTGGATTGGCCTTGTCATCGTGTTCCTCGAGGAAGACGACCTCCATCGCGCCGATATCGGCATTGACCGGGACGTGATACTCGGCAAGGTCGTGGTTGACGAAGTGGCCGTGGCGCCGATCGAGCACCGTCTCCTCCATCAGCGCGGCGCCGATGCCCCAGCTCATGCCGCCGATGATTTGTGAGCGCGCGGTTTTCGGGTTGAGGATGCGGCCGGCGCCAATCACTGCCAGAAAGCGACGCATCCGGATTTCGCCGGTATCGCAATCGACCGCGACCTCGGCGAAATGGGCGCCGTGTGAGTGCTGGGAATAAGCCTTGTAGGTTTCGGTGGCATTGGCGGCGGCAACTGAGCCTTCGGCCTCGAACCCGTCCGGGGCAATATTGCGAATGAGATCGCTCAGCCTTGCCGAACGCTCGCCGATCCTGACTTCGCCGTGGGCGAAGTTCGCCTCGCTGACATTGACGCCACGGAACGGCGAAGCTTCGCTCGACCGCGCCACTTCCAGGATCCGCTGCTTGAGGATGCTGCACGCCTGATGCAGCGCGGAACCCGAACTCGTCGCACCCCAGGAGCCGCCGGAGCCGGCGGTGCGCGGGAAAAGGCTGTCGCCAAGCTCCACCTTGACAGATGAGAGCGGCAAGCCAAGGTTTTGCGCGACGATCTGAGTCAAGATCGTATAGGTGCCGGTGCCGATATCTGTCATGTCGAGCCGTGCCGTGACCTGGCCGTCCCGGTCGATCGCGACCCGCGCCGTCGTCGCGCCTATATAGTTCGGACGGATCGCCGCCGCCATGCCGTAGCCAATGAGGTTGCGGCCCTCCCGGGTGCGGCCGGGCACCGGATCCCGCCCCTGCCAGCCGAAACGACGCGCACCCTCCTCCATGCAGGCCACGAGGTTGCGGGTCGAAAACGGCACACCGCGCTCCGGATCCTGTGTCGGCTCGTTGCGAATCCTGAGCTCGATCGGATCCAGCCTAAGATGCTCGGCAAGTTCGTCCATGGCGCATTCGAAGGCTAGCATGCCCGGCGCTTCGCCGGGCGAGCGCATCCATTCGCCGCGATTGATATCGAGTCGAACCAAGCGATGGCGGGTAAGGCGGTTCGGCGCCGCGTAGAGCGAGCGGGCAAAGGCTGCCGTCTGCTCGCAATACTCCTCGAAGCTCGACGTCGCCGACCAGACGTCATGCGAGATCCCGGTGAGCCGTCCGTCGCTATCCGCACCGAAGCGCAGCTGATGGATCATCTCGGCGCGGTGGCCGGTGTTGGCGAACATCTGCTGGCGCGTAAGCGCGATCTTTACCGGACGCTGCAAGACCCGCGCTGCAAGCGCTGCCAGCACCGTGTCGGCATGGATAATCAACTTGGAACCGAAGCCTCCGCCGACGAAGGGGCTGACGATGCGCACGCGCTCCGGCGGCATGCCGAGCGTGGTGGCAATGCCTGCCCTGTAATTCGCAAGCGTTTGCGCTGATGTATGGATCGTCAACTCGTCTCCTGACCAGACGGCGATCGTCGCATGCGGTTCCATTGGGTTATGGTGCTCGAAGGGCGTCCGATACGTGGCATCGACCTTGACCGGAGCTTGTGCGAAGGCGCTCTCGAAGTCGCCGACAACGCTGTCCGTCGCCAGGCCGGCATTTGTTCGCCTGGGTGCATAGGCATCGCTGAGATGCGCTTGTAGATCGTAGGTGCCCACCTCCTCTTCGTAGCGCACCTTGATGAGTCCCGCGGCGGCGCGCGCCGCCTCGAACGTCTCCGCGACGACCAGCGCCACCGGCTCGTCATAGTAGCGTACGCGGTCACTGTTGAGCGCCGGTCGGGCGCGCGTGAAAACCTCCGGTACGGTCGGTGTCACCGCCGGGCCAAAATCCGGTTGTGGCGGAGCATTTCGGTGCGTCATGACGCCGACTACGCCCGGTGCCCTTTCGGCGTCCGAGATATCGATCTCCGCGATGCGACCTTTGGCGATGGCAGCGCCGAGGACATAGCCATAAGCTACGCCGTCGATTGGATGTTCATAGGCGTATGTCGCGCGGCCCGTCACCTTGAACGGCCCGTCGATGCGGTCGACGGGACGACCGATGAATTCGACATGAGGGGAAGATTTCACCGTTGAACGGGAAACAAAGCCGGTCGAATCGGCGGACTGTCCGCGAAGCGTCGTGGTCTTGTGCATGGGCTCACCTGGAATGTTTAGTTCTCGGAAACTCACATAGCCGCAGCACGGCTCTTTGTGATCGCCGCGCAGCTGCTGTTCACGTAGCAATATCGCCGAAATACTCTCGAAACTCGATCAGCCGCCCCGTCGGGCCGGCCCGCATGAAAAGCGCGTGCAGGCCCGTATAGGGCCCGCCGCCGATCGTCCCACTCCCGCGATCGCAAATGATGATCCAATCGGAGGCGAAGAGCTTAAGATCAACGATCGATTCCGTGATCCTGTTACCCTGCGCTTTATGTGCGGCGGTCCACGCTGCGAGCGCGCGCTTGCCGTTCGGCGGTTCGTGTCTACCCCGTTGCTCACCAACCGGAAATTGGAAGGTCATCGTCTCGTCGCAACGATCGAGGAAAGCCGACCAGTCGCCGGAAGCCCAGCCGGCAAAGAAGGCTTCCACGGCCGCTTCAAGTTCGCGACGAAGCTCAGTATCTGACGCGGCGCCCCAAGCGGTGGCGGGCGCGACGAGAAGGCCGCCACTGGCGGCTGTAACGGCGCGTCGCGTGAGTTTCATGTCTATCTCCTTGCCACCGGCCCGTCGACTGCGGGACAAACATCTAGGGACGGCCGTTCGGGGCCATCGTCTCTGCATGACCTTACGCGCGCTCGACCGCGGCTGCGGCAAGCGTGTGCCGCAGCGTCCGTTTGGCCAGCGGGATCTTGAAATCATTGTCGCCATGCCCGACTGCCTCGGCCAGCGCGGCTTCGGCGGCTTCGGTAAAAGCGCCATCGGACGCCACCGAGCCGGCGAGCGTTTGCTCAGCCGCGGTCGCGCGCCAGGGCTTGGCCGCGACCCCGCCCATGGCGATGCGGGCGCTGCGTATGCGATCGCCACTTTTCTCGACGATCGCCGCCACCGACACCATCGCGAAAGCATAGGAGGCGCGGTCGCGCACCTTGCGGTAGAGTTGCCGACCGGGCGGAGGGGGCGGCAAGGTGACCGCGGTGATCATCTCCCCATGACCGAGCGTGGTCTCCACGTCGGGCGTTGTCCCGGGCAGGCGATGGAGATCGCCGATCGGAATGGTGCGAGCTTCGCCACCTGGCGACAAGGTCTCGATCCTGGCGTCGAGCCCGGCCATGGCAACCGCCATGTCGGAGGGATGAACAGCAATGCAGGCGTCGTTTGCACCGAGGATCGCATGCATGCGGTTGAAGCCTTGCAGCGCGGCACAACCGGAACCCGGCTCGCGCTTGTTGCACGGCATGTTGCGGTCGTAGAAATAGAAGCAGCGCGTGCGCTGCAGGAGATTGCCGGCGGTCGAGGCCTTGTTGCGGATCTGACCGGAAGCCCCCGCCAGCAGCGCTTGTGAGAGCATCGGGTATTGCGACCTCACCCGCGGCTCGGCGGCAAGATCGCTATTGCGGACCTGCGCGCCGATGCGCAGGCCGCCCTCCTCCGTTTCCTCGATCCGGTCGAGCGGCAGGCGGCTGACGTCGACGAGATGCGCCGGCTGCTCGATATCGAGCTTCATCAGGTCGAGGAGATTGGTGCCGCCGCTGATGAATTTGGCATCCGGCCGATTGGCAACCGCGGCGGCCGCCTCTTCCGCACTCCCGGCGCGCTCATAGGTGAAAGCCCGCATCGCTCACGCCTCCCCTGCCGCGTCGCGGATGGCGGCGACGATGTTCGGATAGGCAGCACAACGGCAGATATTGCCGCTCATCCGCTCGCGGATCTCGGCATCGTCGAGCGCGACCGAGGCTGCCGCCACTTCGTCGCTGGCATGGCTCGGCCAACCCTCCCTGGCCTCGCCCAGCATGCCAACCGCGGAGCAGATCTGGCCGGGCGTGCAATATCCGCACTGGAAGCCATCGCGTGCAATGAAGGCGGCCTGAACGGGATGAAGCCGGTCGCCGTCGGCGAGCCCTTCGACTGTGGTGATCTCGTCGCCCTCATGCATGACAGCGAGCGTCAGGCAAGAATTGATCCGACGCCCGTTGACGAGGACGGTGCAGGCGCCGCACTGGCCGTGATCACAGCCTTTTTTCGAACCGGTAAGGCCGAGATGATTGCGGAACGTGTCGAGCAGCGTTGTCCGCGGATCGAGCTCGACGGCAAAGTCCCTGGCGTTGATGCGCAGCGACACCGGCATCGTTGGTCCCGGCGTGGTGGACGCTGCGACGGCGGGCTCCATTTGCTGGGCTTCTACCGGTAGCCCGGTTGCCAGCAGCAGACCGGTCGCGGCCCCTCCCTCCAGCACCGCTCGACGCGTAGGTCCGTTCCTGTTGTCTGTCTCAGCCATGCGTGATCTCCCGGGGCGCAGTGATAAGGGCTCGACAGCGACCCCGGCCCGACAGCGGGCGCGTCGGGTGCGCTCATTGACGCTTATGGACGTGGTCCGGCAGGCTCGGCATTTCTTTCAGGAAATCGGCGGCACTATCAGGATTCCGGAGAAAACTGCACCCGGTAGGCCCGAGGAGTCATGCCCCTGAGGCGCCTGAACGTCGCGGTGAAGTGGCTCTGGCTAGAGAAGCCGAAGCGAAAGGCAATGGTGCCGATGGACGACCCGGTTTCACGCAACACGACTTCCGCCCGCCGGACCCGTTCCTCGATCACGTAGGCGTAGGGTGCAAGACCGGTCGTCGCCTTGAAGCGGCGCGCAAACGTGTCGACTCCCATCTCTGCGACAGCCGCCAGCTCGCGCAGCGAAATGTCGGAGTTGATGCGTGCCTCGATGTATTCCCGGATGCGGGCAAACGTGCGGCGGCTGAGACGGCCGTAACGCGGGGCCGGGAGCTGCTTGCCGGCCAGCATCGCCACGCGCATGCTGACGAGCGCAGCCAGATGCTCGACATAGCCGGTGTCCGGCCTGTGACCGAGCGCCATCTCGACCCGGAGCGAACTCAAAAGCGTTGCGATGACATTATCGCTCCTGTTCACCAGGATCGGCGTATCCGCAAGCCTTTCGCTTCCTGGAAATTCGGGATCGATCCACAGGGCCGAATAGGAAAGATTGACATCCCGATAGACGCCGAGCCGCTCCGCGCCGGCGGGGACGAAGGTGAGGTCTCCCGGACGATCCATCCCGTCGTAGACGGACTTTTCCCCGGAGCGGATCGATGTATGCGACGTCCCCCCTTCCTCAGTCAGTACGATCAGATGGTGGGGAGCTGTCCAGCGGAGCTCTGCATCCCGGCACACCCAGCGCCGATTGTCGAAAACGACCGAAGAGTCGACCCAGGCTGCCGTTTGCAGGGCTTCCGACTTCTCCTCCCGGCTCCGAATCCGTCCGTGACCAAGCAAGGGTCTGAATGACATCGCGATATTTTACTGATCCACTTTTGAGCAACAGAACGCTCGGGTTGGAATTATTCGCTGGCCTCCGATGGCAAGATGATCAGCAAGGAAGCCCGGACCTGCCCGATCTGGTCGACCGGGCAGGCCCTTGGAACGGGATTACTCGCGCTCTCCGGTGAAATTCAACAGCAGCTGGAAGATGTTGATGAAGTTCAGATAGAGCGACAAGGCGCCGAAGACGGCCAGCTTCTGGCGCGATTCGCCGTCGAAATTCTCGGCATACTGCTCCTTGATCGTCTGGGTGTCCCAGGCGGTCAGGCCGATGAACACGGCAATGCCGATCACCGAGATGGCGAACTGCAGCGCGGTCGAGCCGAGGAAGATGTTGACGATGCTGGCAATCACCACGCCGATCAGGCCCATGATGAGGAACGACGAGAACTGGGTCAAGTCGCGCCTGGTCGTGTAGCCGTAGAGGCTGGTGGCGCCGAACATGGTGGCGGCGATGAAAAAAGTGCGCGCGATGCTTGTTCCCGTGAAGACCAGGAATACGGATGCGAGCGACAGGCCCATGACCGCGCAGAAGGCCCAGAACATCGCCTGGGCGCTGGCCGCCGACATTGTCTGCATCTTGAACGAGAACAGCAAGACGAAGGCGAGCGGCGCCAGCATCACCACCCATTTCAGCGGGCTGGAGAAGATCGGCACATAGAGCGCCGGCGTCGACGAGATCATCAAGGCAACGAGGCCGGTGACCACCAGGCCGACGCCCATGTAGTTGTAGACGCGCAGCATATGCTGACGCAGCCCCTCGTCAAAAATGGCTCTGGTTTGGGCGCCGGTGCCGACGCGGTATCCCAGGTTAGGCGTGTTCATTTGCATTCTCCTTTCAAGATCGGTCGGTAAGGGTGGATCGATCAGTAAAGCGTCTTGGCGAGCGTCTCGGCGGCGCGGTCGAGGTCGCGGACCTCGCTTTGTCCGACCACCGCATAGGCGACCTCGCCGATCTGGAAGTAGGCCGACGAAATGTCGCCCAAGGGCGCGATGGTCGGCTTGACGACGTCGAAGGTTCCAGGCCGGATCGCGAATAGCGACACCAGCCCCATGTCTTTCGTCTCGACCGCCATCTCGACGCTCGGCCCAAAGCGCGACGGGTAGATCTGCACGTCGCGGACTTTCCAGTCCGTTGGCAGCGACGGCATGACGATGGCGGTCGCGGCACGGATCTCGCCGGCGTCGTAATCGGGCGCTTCCGGCTGCGACGGCATGCTTTCGCGCACCAGCGTCGTTCTATGGGCCCGCACCGCCTCATCGACATAGGCAGGCGGCTGTGGCGAGGCGACGACCTTGGTCACCGACATCGGCCCGATGATGCCATTCGCCAGCCAGCCGGCGGCGACGAAGACGGCAACCACCGCCGCGCGCTGCAACACACCGAAGATGCGGCCGCGGGCAAGCCCCCTCTCCAGCCGCCGCGCGGCATCGGCGGTCGCTGGCCGCGCCATGCCCTTGGGGCCGGCAAGCGCCACGCGCAGTTCATCGCGGGTGCGGAGATCGGACATCACGCGCGCCGCTGCTTCCGGCCGGGCCGACAGAAATGCCTCGACCTCGATGCGGCGGGTGACATCGATCTGGTCGTCGACATAGGCGTCGAGGTCGATATCGGTCACGGGATCGACAGCTGCTGTCATGACGGGCCTCCAACGATCCTAAGGTGGTTTTTCGCCTTCGCGGGTGCCGCCGCCTCCATCTCGCGCAATGCGGCGCGCGCCCTGCCGATGCGTGACATCAACGTTCCCAGCGGCACGCTGCTGGCATCGGCGGCCTGCTGGTAGGACAGCCCCTCGATGGCGACGAGATGCAGCGCCGAGCGCTGTTCTTCCGGCAGGCTGAAAAAGGCTTCGCGCACTTGAGCCAGGCGCACCGAATGTTCCTGCGGCGCCGGCGTGCTGCCATCGGCCAGGTATCCGGCCTGTTCGAGGCGTGCCGCTTCGGACCTGCGGGACCGCATCTTGTCGACGAAGGTGTTGTGGACGATCGACAGCAGCCACGCGCGCAGATTTCCACCGGAGCGGAAGGTGCCGCGCCGCTCATAGGCACGCACCAGCGCATCGTGCACGAGATCCTCGGCCTCCGTGCTGTCGCGCGTCAGCGAGCGCGCGTAACGGCGCAGCGAACTGAGCTGTCCTATGATGTCAAAGCGCGGCATCGACGGTTTCATGTCCTGTTTACGGAGCATGTGGGGATTTTAATCCCGGCCTTGCCAATTTTCTTCGCCGGGTTCGCTGGAGGATATCGTTCGCGGCTGCCCCAGAAAGCTTTGCGCGGACTGAGACGACAGGAAAAGCGCTGGCGAAAAGTGACCGATTTGCGTATCACTCCGCCGCAATTGGAGCCGTTCGATGTTTGAAACCCTGCAGCCCGCCCCCGCCGACAAGATCCTTGCCCTGATCGGCCTCTATCGCGCCGACCCGCGACCCGACAAAGTCGATCTCGGCGTCGGCGTCTACAAGGATCGCGACGGCAAGACGCCGGTCATGCGGGCGGTGCGCGAAGCCGAAAAGCGGCTGCTGCAGGGGCAGGACACCAAGACCTATCTCGGCCTTGCCGGCGATATCGGTTTCAACACGGTAATGGCCAAGCTCGCCTTCGGCCCCGGCGCCGACATGACGCGCATCCGCGCGGCACAAGCGCCTGGCGGCTCCGGCGCGCTGCGGCTGGTGGCGGAACTGCTCAAGCGGACACGCTCCGACGCAACCATCTGGCTGTCGGACCCGACCTGGCCGAACCACATGCCGGTGATGCGTGCCGCCGGCCTGCAGATCCGCGAATACCCCTATTTCGATGCCGCCTCGGGCACTGTGCGCTTCGACGACATGCTGGCGGCGTTGCGAACGGCAAGAAAGGGTGACGTGGTGTTGCTGCACGGCTGCTGCCACAACCCGACCGGCGCCAATCTGGATGCGGCGCAATGGGCGGCCGTAACCGAGCTGGTCGTCGAGCGCGAACTGCTGCCGTTTGTCGACATCGCCTATCAAGGCTTTGGCGATGGCCTTGAGGCCGACGCCCTCGGTTTGCGCCTGCTGGCCGCGAAAGTTCCGGAAATGGTCGTCGCCTCGAGCTGCTCGAAGAATTTTGCCGTCTACCGCGACCGCGTCGGCGCGGCGATGATCCTGGCCAAGGACGGCGCACAGGCCGATGTGGCGATGAGCCAGATGCTGTCGGCGGCGCGCGCCATGTATTCGATGCCACCGGACCACGGTGCTGCCGCCGTGCGCATCGTGCTCGAAGACGCCGCTCTGCGTGCAGACTGGGAGGCCGAACTCGAAGAGATGCGCCTGCGCATGCTCAGACTCCGTGTCCAGTTCGCCGAGGCACTGCGGCGTCAGTCCAATTCCGACCGTTTCGATTTCGTCGCCAGCCATCGCGGCATGTTCTCCCGCCTTGGCCTCACGGAAGCGCAGGTCGAACGGCTGCGTTCCGAGCACGGCATCTACATGGTCGGCGACAGCCGCATCAATGTTGCCGGCCTGCCCGAGGATGGAATGGACGAACTCGCCAAGGCGATCGTCTCTGTCCTCGACTGAGGCGGCTCACTTGTGGACAAGGTTCCCGCGCCGGCTGACAGCGTTGGCCGCGCGGCCGGCCGCGGGATAGCATTCGATAGACTGTTTTGACGCAATTCCGGACAGATAACTTCACACTTTTCCTGGAATAGCTCTTGATGACGCCATCGAAAGACATTTCGCGCCTGATCGAGATCATGGCGGCGCTGCGAGCCCCAAAGACCGGGTGTCCCTGGGACATCGAACAGGATTTCTCGACCATCGCCCCCTATACGATCGAGGAGGCCTATGAGGTGGCGGACGCCATCGCGCGCGGCGACCTCGATGACCTGCGCGACGAACTTGGCGACCTCCTGCTGCAGGTCGTCTACCACGCGCAAATGGCTGAAGAGGCAGGTGAATTCGCCTTCGGCGATGTGGTCAAGGCAATCACCACCAAGATGATCCGCCGCCACCCGCACGTCTTCGGCGACGAAAAGGCCCGCAGCGCCGGCATGGCCAAGGGCATGTGGGAAAGGATCAAGGCCGAGGAGAAGGCGGAGAAACGACAAGCCCGCCTCGCCCGCGGCCTCGACCCGGAAGATAACGGCAAGGGGTTTCTGGACAGCGTGCCGGTCGCCCTGCCCGCGCTGACGCGGGCACTGAAACTTCAGGAGAAGGCCGCCCGCGTCGGCTTCGACTGGAGCGAGGCAGCGCCCATCCTCGACAAGATCGAGGAAGAGATCGGCGAATTGCGCGAGGCGCTGGCCAAGGGCGAAACGGCCTCGATCAAGGACGAGTTCGGCGACATGCTGTTTGCCGTCGTCAATCTCGGCCGCCATTTGAAGGTCGATTCCGAAGCGGCGCTGAGCGGCACCAACGAAAAATTCCGCTCACGCTTCCATTATGTCGAACAGGCCCTTGAGAAATCCGGTAGCACGCTGGAGAAGGCGACCTTGCCCGAAATGGAAGCGCTCTGGCAGGAAGCAAAAACCGCGAAGTAAGTTCCCTTACCCGTTATTTTTGCGACGCAATCTGCTTTCGATCTCTTCGCGGGCGCTTTGCGTGGCCTTGAGCGAGATGGTGGCGCTGCCGTCGTCATTGTCGCTTCGCGAAACGATATCGCCATTGCGATAGAGCCAGTCGACAAGGCCGAACTGCGCCGGCTCGATCGTCACCGTCAGGTCTTCGAGCTCGCCCGCCATCCGCGTTTCGATGATCGCCTTCAGCGCATCGATACCCTCGCCGGTCACCGCCGAAATGGCGATCGGCGGGGCTTTGCTGGCGTCGGCGCTGTCGGCAAGCAGCCGGCTGCGGTTGCCCTCGTCAAGCAGGTCGATCTTGTTCCAGACCTCGATGACCCGCTTGTCATCACCGGCGTCGACGCCGAGGTCGGCGAGGATGCGCTCGACATCCTCGGCCTGGGCCGCCGTGTCCGGATCGGAAATGTCGCGCAGATGGATGACGAGATCGGCCTCGACAACCTCTTCCAGGGTGGCGCGGAAAGCCGCGATCAGATGCGTCGGCAGGTCCGAAATGAAGCCGACCGTGTCCGAAAGGATGATCGGCGTGCCGTGCGGCAGGCGCACACGCCGAAGCGTTGGATCGAGCGTGGCGAACAGCATGTCCTGCGCCAGCACGTCTGCTCCGGTCAGCCGATTGAACAGCGTCGACTTCCCGGCATTGGTATAGCCGACGATCGCCACCACCGGGAACGGCACCTTCTTGCGCTTGGCGCGGTGAAGGTCGCGCGTGCGGCGCACCGTTTCCAGCTCCTGCTTCAGCTTGATGATCTTTTCCTGCAGCTGCCGCCGGTCGGATTCGATCTGCGTTTCGCCGGGGCCGCCGAGGAAGCCGGCACCGCCGCGCTGGCGTTCGAGGTGGGTCCAGCTGCGCACGAGACGGCCCTTCTGGTAGTTGAGATGGGCGAGCTCGACCTGCAAGGTGCCTTCCTTGGTGCGCGCGCGCTCGCCGAATATCTCGAGGATCAGCCCGGTGCGATCCAGCACCTTGGCGTCCAACTCTTTCTCCAGATTGCGCTGCTGCACCGGAGTCAGCGGATGGTCGACGACGACCACTTCCGCATGTCCCTCTTTGACGATTTCTGCGAATTCCGCGACCTTGCCGCTGCCAAGCAACGTCGCCGGGCGCGGATCATTGACGGTCACCACCGCGGTATGGATCAGATCAAGATTGATGGCGCGGGCGAGACCCACGGCCTCATCATGACGAGCATCAGCCGAACGCATCAGCCGTGGACGGTTGGTCTCGTCCTCATTGCGCTGGTGGCGGGTAAGGACGGGCACAATGACAACGGCCCGGGTCGGGCCCTTGGCTTCCGTCCCGGGATGATGCGCTGGTTTTCCGCGAACGGTAGCGTCCGCGTCTTTCTCACGTGCCAATCAGGCGCCCTGGCTTTCCTCGCCATCGAACATTTGAACCGGCTGGCTCGGCATGATCGTGGAAATGGCGTGCTTGTAGACGAGCTGGGAGTGACCATCACGGCGCAACAGGACACAGAAATTGTCGAACGAAGTGACCACGCCGGTCAGCTTCACGCCGTTGATGAGGAAGATGGTGAGCGGATTCTTGCTCTTGCGAACTGAATTCAGGAACAGGTCCTGAAGGTTTTGCGATCGTTCCGCCATTGTTCTTGTCTTTCGCCGATCCCCTTCGGTTTGCAAGCCAATGCGCCAAATTAACGGGCGCATGTCAAGCTCACAAACACCGTCTTGTCGTCAGCAACGACAAGCAGAACGAGATAAATTGATGTTCATTCCACCTGTGCGGTTATCAGGCTGGACTTTTTTCCGCAATGTCAAAAAAGGCTTGTCGCAACGAAAGTGTTATCGAACCGGGGTGCCCATTGGCGATTGTATCGCCGTCGATGGCCACAACCGGCATGGCGATTGTCGTTGCGGAGCTGATGAACGCCTCGCGTGCCGCCTTGGCCTCGGCGACAGAAAAGCCGCGCTCCTCGATCTTCACGCCGAGCTTGGCCGCCACTTCAAACATGGTCGTGCGGGTGATGCCGCGCAAGATGCCATGCTCGGCCGGCCTGGTAACCAGGACGCCATCCCGGGTGACGATCCAGGCATTGGACGAGCCGCCTTCCTTGACGTTGCCGTCGGTGTCGACGAACCACGCTTCCTGGGCGCCGGCTTCCTTGGCCTTCTGCTTGGCCAATACATTGGGCAGCAACCCGACGCTCTTGATGTCGACGCGGTCCCAACGGTTCTCCGGCACGGTGATGACCGCAATGCCGGTTTCAGCGCGTTTTGCAGCAGAGGCGGGATCGGCCTTCCTGGCGGTGACCACCAGGGACGGCTTGGTGTCGGCGGACGGGAAGACAAAGTCGCGGCTGGAAACGCCGCGCGTCACCTGGACATAGACCAGGCCGTTGGCGACATGGTTGCGGTTGACCACCTCGCGCAGGATCAGCGGCAGCACGTGAGAGGTGACCGGCCAGGCGATCGACAATTCGGTCAAGGAGCGGTTCAGCCGGGCCAGATGGCGCGGCATGTCGACGATGAAGCCGCGCGCCACCTCGCAGACCTCATAGACGCCGTCGGCGAACTGATAACCGCGATCCTCGATATGCACGGCAGCATCCGCGTGAGTGACGTAGCGGCCGTTGACATAGGCAATACGCGGCATTGGCAACCCCTCAGGAATTCTCGGGCTTTCTTATGCGATTCCGCCGCCGCCGTAACCGGCAAATGGTTGGCCCAGGCGCGGCTGGCCGGACGTCGCGTTCAGACGCCCAGCGACTTCAGCTTGCGGTGCAGGGCGGAGCGCTCCATGCCGATGAACTCGGCGGTTTTCGAGATGTTGCCGCCGAACCGGTTGATCTGGGCGATCAGATAGTCCTTCTCGAACTGTTCACGCGCCTCGCGCAGCGGCAGCGCCATGATGTGCTGGTCGGATTGATTCGGCGTGCGCGGCATGACATCGCCGATCTCGGCCGGCAACAGGTCCGCGGTGATCGGTGCATCGATGTTGTCGCCGCGCGCCAGGATCATGAGGCGCTCGACATTGTTGCGCAGCTGGCGGACGTTGCCAGGCCAGTTATGCGCTTGAAGCACCGCCAGCGCGTCATCGCCAATACGGCGCGGCTTAATGCCGGCCTGACGCGCGATCTGCTTCATGAAATTGTCGACGAGATAGGGAATATCCTCGCGCCGCTCGGCCAGTCCCGGCACCATGACCGGAACCACCGCCAGGCGGTGATAGAGATCTTCGCGGAAACGCCCGTCGGCGATCATCGCTTCGAGATTCTGCGAGGTCGAGGAGATGATGCGGACATCGACCTTGACCCGCTTGGTGCCTCCCACCCGCTCGAACTGCTGCTCCACCAGCACGCGCAGGATCTTGTTCTGCGTCTCGCGCGGCATGTCGGCAACTTCATCGATGTAGAGGATGCCGCGATGGGCCTCCTCGAGCGCGCCGACCTTGCGCTCGACGCCGTTCGATTCGGTGCCGAACAGCTCGATCTCCATGCGCTCGGGCGTAATGTTGGCGGCGCTCAGCGTTACGAACGGCGCGCCCTTACGCGCCGACAGCGTGTGGATGGCGCGCGCGGCCAGTTCCTTGCCCGAGCCTGACGGGCCGATGATCATCACGCGGCTGTTGGTCGGGGCAACGCGCTCGATAGTCTGGCGCAGTTGGCTCATCGCCGACGACATGCCGATCAGATCGAAGGTTTCGCCACTGCGCAGCTTGAGGTCGGAAACCTCGCGCCGCAGTTTCGAGGTCTCGAGCGCACGCTCGGCAATCAGGATCAGCCTGTCGGCCTTGAATGGTTTTTCGATGAAATCATAGGCACCGCGGCGGATGGCGGAGACCGCCGTTTCGATGTTGCCGTGGCCTGAGATCATCACCACCGGCAAGGTCGGGTGCATCGTCTTGATCTCGTCGAGCAGTGCCAGCCCGTCCAAACGCGAGCCCTGCAGCCAGATGTCGAGGAAAATCAGCCGCGGTGCCCGATCGGCGATCGCCGCCAGCGCGCTGTCGGCATCGAATGCGGTGCGGGTTTCGTGACCTTCGTCGCTCAGGATGCCCGCGACGAGTTCACGGATGTCTTCCTCGTCATCGACGATGAGAATATCAGACGCCATTACCGACCTTTTCAGTTTCTCGTTCGTTTTCCGTCCTGCTATCGCCGCGCGGAGACGCGGCAGCCGCAGGCGGCAGGATGATGCTGATCATCGCGCCGCGTCCGTCGTGGAAATCTGGGGGCGCATCGTGAAGTTCCAGCCTGCCACCATGGTCCTCCACGATCTTCTTGACGATAGCGAGGCCAAGCCCGGTGCCTTTCTCGCGCGTCGTCGTATAGGGCTCGAGCAACCGCTGGCGATTTTCGCGCGGCAGGCCTTTGCCATTGTCGATGACGTCGATGCGAATCGCACCATTCTGGCGCCCCGCTTGAATCCGGATTATGCCGTGCGAACCATCCGTCTGTTCCAATCCGTCGATTGCCTCGGCGGCGTTCTTGATCACATTGCCGAAAGCCTGCGCCATCAGGCGGCTGTCGAAGGTGCCCTTGAGCGGCTCGGTGCCGAATATCCGCTCGAAAGTGATGTCGGCGCGGCTGACCTCGACCAGGAACGAGGCCTCGCGCAACGATTCGCGCAGGTCGATAGCCTTCATCTCGGGCTTTGGCATGCGGGCGAAAGCCGAGAATTCGTCGACCATACGGCCGATATCTTCAACCTGACGGATGATCGTGTCGGTGCACTGGTCGAAAACCTCGCGGTCCTCGGTAATCACCTTGCCGTAGCGGCGCTTAATGCGTTCGGCCGAGAGCTGGATCGGCGTCAGCGGATTCTTGATCTCGTGTGCGATGCGCCGCGCCACATCGGCCCAAGCGGAGGAACGCTGCGCCTGAACCAGGTCGGTGATGTCGTCGACCGTCACGACATAGGATTTTTCCTCCGAGCCGTCGTCGCCGGCTTCGATGGTGATCTGCACGTTGAAGGTCCGTTCGGCGCCGGCGCGGTAGAAGGTCACCTGCTCGCGGTAAACAGGCTTGCCGGACTTGCGGCCGATCTCGAAGACGCGGCCAACATGCGGCAGCACGGAGGACAGGTTCTGCCCAAGGGCGGCGCTGGCTGAAATGGCCAGCATCGCCTCGGCCGAGCGGTTGACGATGGTGACGATGCCGTAGGGATCGACGCCGATGACGCCGGCGGTGACGCCGGCAAGCACGGCTTCCGAGAAGCGGCGGCGTTCGTCGATCAGATCCTTTGCGGACAGGATCTCGTTGCGCTGCGATTTCAGTTCGAGCAGCATCTTGTTGAACGTGTCGCCGAGCGAGGCGACATCGCCATCCGACGGCCTGACCGGAACCGCGACATCGAGATTGCCGGTCGCCACCTCGTCGGCGGCTCCGATAAGCTGGCGAATGGGGCGCACCAGACGGTCGGCGACAGCGATACCGGTCCAGATGGCGGACAGGATGATGATCAACGTCAGCGACAGATAGGGCAGCGCGAAGGCCACCTGCGAGGTGCGACGGTTGTCTTCCAGCCCGCGATATTCGTCGGTGTTGGACCTAACGATCTGCCGCGCCTTGATCACTTCCGGATCGACGAGGCGAATGGTGTAGAGATAGAGCCCTTCGATCTCGCGCAGCTTGACGATGGCGCCCATGATGTTGCGCGTTTTCGGTTCGATCAGCACCGGTTTGCCGTCGGAAGCGCTGGCCACGGCGCCTTCCGGCGGCTCGGGCATGGCGAAATCCGTATCGGTCTTGGCGCTCATGACAAACGAGCCGTCGGGCTTGATCAGTGCCGCATGAGCCAGTGACCGGCCCACTGCTTCCTTGTTCATCAGATCGAGAAAACCAGTGCGATCGAGACCGTAGAGCGAGCGCGACGAATCGAGATCGTAGGCCATCGACAACGTCGTTCCCTGCAGGTTGCGGGCATTCTCCTGGACATAGGCGTCGGCGATCGACAGCGACGAATTGACGATCGTCTTGGTGCGGATCTCGAACCAGCGGTCGAGGCCGATATCGAGCGTGATCGATGCGATGATGGCCACCATGATTGCGGGAATGGCGGCGACCAGAGCAAACATGGCGACGATGCGCACATGCAGCCGCGAGGCGGCCTTGCCATGCCGGCGCGCCATCAGGATGCGGTGGACTTCACGCCCGACCAGCGCAATGAGGAACAGGACGAAAGCGGCATTGAGGGCAATCAGCGCCAGCGTCGTCGATTCGTTCGGCGTGATCGGCGTGGCGCCGACGAGGATGGTGAACGAGATCGCCGCCGTCACCAGCGCGCCGACGACCGCGACGACGCCGGGCAATGCCAGCAGCCGGCGACCGTCACGCGTGCCGGGTTCGCTGAACAGCGGTTGTTTTTTTGTCGGTGCCTGCGAAGCCATGTCGCCGTCTAGAGCCATGATTGCGTCGGATGTATGCAACGCATTGTGGCGATTATGCAACAAGTGTGACCGAGACGGAAATCTTTCGCGAGCCGGTCCCCTGAAAAGAGAGCGGGGCTCGGATGGGCTCAGCCCTGCCGCGACGATTTGTAGACGTTGACGCCGAGCTCGCGGATCTTCTTGCGCAGCGTGTTGCGGTTCAAGCCCAGCAATTCGGCGGCCTTGATCTGATTGCCGCGGGTGGCCGTCATAGAGGCCAGGACCAGCGGGTACTCGACCTCGGCCAGAATGCGCTGGTAGAGGCCGGCGGGTGGCAAATCGCCGGCAAAGGAGGCGAAATAGCGCTGCAGGAAATGCTCGGCGGCCTGGCCGATCGACAGGTCGTCGGGAATGAGGTTGCCGCCCCCCGGTACCACCGGACGTTCGCCGGTCTTGAGCTCGGCCTCGATGATCTCGGCGGAAATCTCGTCCTGCGAATAGAGCGCGGCGAGCCTGCGAACGAGGTTTTCCAGTTCGCGCACATTGCCCGGCCAGGGATAGCGCTTCATCAGTTCGATGCCGCCCGAGGAGATGCGCTTGGTCTGCAGACCTTCCATCTCGCCGAGCTTGAAGAAGTGGCGGACAAGATCCGGCACATCCTCGGAGCGCTCGCGCAGCGCCGGCAACCTGAGCGGCACGACGTTGAGGCGATAGAAGAGATCCTCGCGGAAAAGCCCCTGGTTGATCAGCGTGCGCAGATCCTTGTTGGTGGCGGCAACGATGCGCACGTCGGTCTTGATCGGTGTGCGTCCGCCAACCGTCGTGTATTCGCCCTGCTGCAGGACGCGCAGCAGGCGCGTCTGTGCTTCCATCGGCATGTCGCCGATCTCGTCGAGGAATAGCGTGCCGCCCTCGGCCTGCTCGAAGCGACCGGTGGAGCGGTTCTGCGCGCCGGTGAAGGCTCCCTTCTCGTGACCGAACAGTTCCGATTCGATCAGATCGCGCGGGATCGCAGCCATGTTGATGGCAACGAATGGGCCGCCGCGACGGCGGCCGTATTCATGCAGCGCGCGCGCCACCAGTTCCTTGCCGGTGCCGGACTCGCCCGAAATCATCACCGTCAGGTCGGTCTGCATCATGCGCGCCAGCATGCGGTAGATGTCCTGCATGGCGGCCGAGCGGCCGACCAGCGGCATGGCGTCTGGCTGTTCTTCCGGCCGCGCATCGATCTTCGGCCGCCGCGGCTCGGAAAGCGCCCGGTTGACGATGTTGAGCAGTTCGGTCAGGTCGAACGGCTTCGGCAGATATTCATAGGCGCCGGTTTCGGATGCGCGGATCGCCGTCATGAAGGTGTTCTGGGCGCTCATGACGATAACCGGCAGTTCCGGCCGCGCCTTCTTGATGCGCGGCAACATGTCGAACGCGTTTTCGTCCGGCATCACCACATCGGTGATGACCAGATCGCCTTCGCCAGCCGCCACCCAGCGCCATAATGTCGAGGCGTTGGAGGTGACGCGCACCTCGTGACCGACGCGTGAAAGCGCCTGGTTGAGGACGGTGCGGATCGCCGCATCGTCGTCGGCGACGAGAATATTGCCGCGAACGGTCATTTGCGGTCTCCTTCACCGTCTTCATCGGCGCCGTATGACGTTTCTTTCCAAGCTGGCATCAGGATGCGGAATGTGGTCCCGCGCGGCGTCGATTCGCATTCGATGATGCCGCCATGCTCGCCGACGATCTTGGCGACCAGCGCCAGCCCCAACCCCGAGCCGTTCGGCTTGGTGGTGATGAACGGGTCGAACAGGATCGGCAAAATATCTTCCGAGACGCCGGAGCCATTGTCGCGCACGCAGAATTCCAGCGGCAGCGATACGCGGTCCTGCGTGCCCGGAACGGAAACGCGGATGCCCGGCCGGAAGGCGGTCGACAGCACGATCTCGCCCTGAGGATCGCTGCCGATCGCCTCAGCAGCATTCTTGACCAGGTTGAGGAACACCTGGATGAGTTGGTCACGGTTGGCAAACACCGGAGGCAATGAAGGATCGTAATCCTCCATTATCTTGATTCTCTTGGCAAAACCGTTCTTGGCAATTGCCTTCACATGATCGAGCACGACATGGATGTTGACGGGATAGCGATCGATCGGCCGCTCATCGGAAAACACTTCCATGCGATCGACCAGCGACACGATGCGGTCGGTCTCGTCGGTGATCAGCCGCGTGAGCGCGCGATCCTCGTCGGAAGCCGACAGTTCGAGCAACTGGGCAGCGCCTCGGATGCCGGAAAGCGGGTTCTTGATCTCATGGGCAAGCATCGCCGCCAGGCCGGTGACCGAGCGGGCCGCGCCGCGATGCGTCATCTGCCGGTCGATCTTGTCGGCCATCGACCGTTCCTGGAACATCACCACGACGGAGCCAGGATATTCCGACACCGGCGCGACGTAGAGATCGACGACCTTCTCGATTCCGAGGCGCGGCGACGACACGTCGACCCGGTACTCGTTGACGGGAGCCCGGCGCTCGCGCACCTGATCGACCAGCGTCAGCAGCGGGCTGCCGAATGGAATGAGTTTAGACAGTGTGTTGCGCGCCAGCATGGTTGCGCTGGAGCGAAAGAAGTCTTCCGCGTCGGCGTTGGCGAAGGTGATGAACCCTTCCTCGCTGATCATGATCACCGGGCGACGGATGGTGTTGAGCACGATCTGGGCGGCATCCGCCATTTCAGCGCTTTGGGCAGCGGCGGCATTCATGCGGCGCTCCGCAGGTTCAGGGGTTGGGGATCGCGCGAAAACACATCGCGCAGCAAGGCAATGACGCGCGCGGGCTCCAATGCGGTCAAAATAGCTTTTCGGCTGTCGTCGTCAGCGACACCGTTGGCATGACGATCAAGATACCATCCAAGATGCTTGCGCGCCTGGCGCAGGCCGCTTTCGATGCCATAGAGCGCCAGTATGTCCTCATAATGCGAGACGATGTAAGCGGCCAAGGCTTGCCGACTGTCGGGCATGCCGGGCACAGTCTCGTTCCGTGCGGCCGCAGCAATGCCGCCTGCGATCCAGGGCGCGCCATAGTGCGCACGCCCAACCATGACGGCGTCAGCGCCGGATTGATCGAGAATGTCGGCAGCTTCTGCCGGGGAGCAGACATCGCCATTGGCGACGACAGGAATGGACACGGCTTCCTTGACGCGGGCGATGGCGCGCCAATCGGCCTTGCCTTGATAGAATTGGCAGCGCGTGCGGCCATGTACGGTCACCATCTTGACGCCGGCCTGTTCGGCGCGACGCGCCAGCATCGGCGCGTTGAGCGCGCCTTCGTCCCAGCCGAGCCGCATCTTGACCGTCACCGGCACGTCGACCGCGCCGACAACGGCGTCGATCAGCGACAGCGCATGGTCGAGATCCAGCATCAATGCCGAGCCGGCGTAACCCCCGGTGACCTTCTTGGCCGGGCAGCCCATGTTGATGTCGATGATGTCGGCGCCCTCGCCGGCAGCGATTCTGGCACCTTCGGCCATGTGCGCCGCCTCGCGGCCGGCAAGCTGGACCATATGGACCGGCAGGCCGGAGTGGCGTATGCGCAGGTTGAAACCGGCCCTGCCCTTGGCCAGCTCGCCGCTCGCCACCATTTCGGACACGACCAGGCCGGCGCCATGCGCGTGGGCGCGTTGCCGGAACGGCTCGTCTGATATTCCCGACATTGGCGCGAGAAACACGCGATTGCGGATTCTCACGCCGCCAACGTCAAGCGACGTTGCCAATTTGGTCAAGTTAACCATGCACAAAAACCAAGCATGTTCATTCGTTGCACATTCTCTAGCCAGAACTGCAGCAAAGTGCAACGCGGAATGACGCCACATTAAGGCGCAATTGGGAAAATGCCGGGCTTCGGCTTTGGCTGGCGACCAAGGCGCCGTTCGTCCCTCAGCACGGGCAATGGCACGCTTGGGAATTTCATACTTAGCGCACGATCTTTCCTAAAACCGATTACACTTTTCGGGATCGTGCGCTAGGACCAGTCGGCATGACTGACGCAAGTGAAAATCGCGTTTCAAGTGAGGATGGCAAGGTCGCCGTGGTGATCGTTGCGGCTGGCCGCGGCGCGCGCGCCGGACAGGCCAATGGGCCGAAGCAATATCAACACATTGGCGGCTATGCCGTCATCGCACACACGCTGGAAATTTTTCTGTCCCACCCGCGAACCAGCGAGGTCGTCGTCGCCATCCATGCCGACGACCACGAGCTGTTCCGGGAGGCGGCGGGTGCCAACGCCGAACGGGTCATCCTCGTCATGGGCGGGGCGACAAGGCAGGCATCGGTCCGGCTGGGACTGCTTGCGCTGAGAAGCCACGCGCCGGGGCGGGTCCTGATCCACGATGCCGTCCGTCCATTCGTCGACGCGGACCTGATCGATCGCACGATCGCTGCCATTGGCGAGCGCGAGGGGGCGTTGCCTGCCCTGCCCGTTGCCGACACGCTGAAGCGTGAGTCGGCCTCTGGCGTGGTTGGCGAAACCGTTTCCCGCAGCGGACTTCACACGGCGCAAACGCCACAGGGCTTTCCATTCTGGCCGATTCTTGCCGCGCACGAGAAAGCCCATCATCTGCGAAAAATGGATTTCACCGACGACTCCGCGATCGCCGAATGGGCGAATATTCCGGTCAACATCGTTCCAGGCTCCCCTGATAATATCAAACTCACCTGGGCAAGGGATATTGCAATGGCGGACCAGCGGCTCTCCGGCGAACGCGTGCGCTTTCCCGACATCCGTACCGGCAATGGTTACGACGTGCATGCGTTCGAACCCGGCGACCATGTCACTCTGTGCGGCGTCGCCATTGCGCACGACAAGAAACTGTCCGGCCATTCCGACGCCGATGTCGGCCTGCACGCGTTGACCGATGCGCTGCTGGCGACCTGCGGCGCCGGCGACATCGGCACGCATTTTCCGCCGTCCGACCCGCAGTGGAAAGGCGCTGCGTCCCGGATATTCGTCGAGTACGCGGCAAGGCTGGTGCGCGAGCGCGGCGGACGCATCGCCAATGCCGATATCACGCTGATCTGCGAGGCGCCGCGTGTCAGCCCGCATCGTGATGCGATGACCGCAGCCCTGTCGCAGATGCTGGCAATTTCCCTGGACCGCATCTCGATCAAGGCGACAACCAACGAGAGGCTCGGCTTTATCGGGCGCGAGGAAGGCATAGCGGCGATCGCAACCGCCAGCGTGGTGTTTCCCGGCGAGGTGCCGGAATGAGCAGGAGCGAGCTGGCAAGTGCCTTGCTGCAAGCCTGCCAGAAGCGCGGCATCATGCTGGCGACGGCGGAAAGCTGTACCGGGGGCATGATCATCGCCGCGTTGACCGACATCGCCGGCTCCTCGGCCGTGGTCGAGCGCGGCTTCATCACCTATTCCAACGAAGCCAAGATGGACATGCTCGGCGTCTCCGCCACCACGCTTGAGACGTACGGCGCGGTTTCGCGCGAGACGGCGATTGAAATGGCGAAAGGCGCGCTAGACCGTTCGCGCGCCGGGCTTACTCTGGCGGTCACCGGCATTGCCGGGCCCGGCGGCGGTTCCACGGAAAAACCGGTCGGCCTGGTCTGGTTCTGTGTCGGGCTGGGCGGTCAGGCCGTGACCGTCGAACGCAAGATATTTGCCGACAAAGGTCGCGATTTCATCCGCCGCGAAACGGTCCGGCACGCGTTGGGTCTGGGTCTGCGCGCGCTTGGTTAGGCCGAGGGCGCTGCACCATAGATGACGTCGGCACGCTTCTCGAAAGCCTCGGCGAACATGCGGAAAGCACGGTCGAACATGGTTCCCATCACGGCGCCCAGAATGCGGCTCTTGAACTCGTAGTCGATGAAGAAGCGGACCGTGCAGCCGGCGCCGCCGTCGGGCTCGAAACGCCAGACATTGCTCAGATATTTGAACGGGCCATCGATGTATTTCACGTCGATGGTGTTCTCGTCGGGCTTCAACAGCACCTGTGTCGTGAAGGTTTCGCGGATCGCCTTGTAGCCGATGGTCATGTCGGCGAGGAGAACCGTGCGCCCGTCACGCTCCTTGCGCGAGCGAACGGTCAGCGCCTCGCAAAGCGGCAGGAATTGCGGATAGGATTCTACGTCGGCGACCAGCGCGAACATCTGGTCCGGCGTGTGGGATACGCGGCGGGTGGCTTCAAACTTCGGCATGAAAACCGGCTCTAAAGCGTGTCGCGGCGACGCAGATTCATGCGACGCGCTTTAGATACTTTGTTCTTATGCATGTGCATGTCGTTCTCCCAAAACGAGGTCACTTTGGGCGACATGCACTAAAGCGATTTCCTGAGAGCCGCTTCCCGTGCGGCGCGCAGCCGGGCGAAATCGTCGCCGGCATGATGCGACGAGCGCGTCAGCGGGCTTGACGCCACCAGCAGGAAACCCTTGGTCCGACCGATCGTCTCGAAGGATTTGAACTCCTCCGGCGTGACGAAGCGGATCACCGGATGATGCTTCTTCGACGGCTGCAGATACTGGCCAATGGTCATGAAGTCGACATTGGCCGAACGCAGATCGTCCATCAGTTGCAGGATTTCGTTCCGCTCCTCGCCGAGACCCACCATGATGCCGGACTTGGTGAAGATCGACGGGTCGAGTTCCTTGACCCGCTGCAACAGCCTGATCGAATGGAAGTAGCGGGCCCCCGGACGAACCGTCAGGTAGTTCGACGGCACGGTTTCGAGATTGTGGTTGAAGACGTCGGGCTTGGCCGCCACGACGATCTCCAGCGCGCCATCCTTGCGCAGGAAGTCGGGCGTCAGGATTTCGATCGTCGTCGAGGGCGTCGCGGCCCTGATGGCGCGGATGACGTCAGCGAAATGCTGCGCACCGCCATCGGCGAGATCGTCACGGTCGACTGAGGTGATGACGACATGCGTCAGCCCCATCTGCTTGACGGCGTGCGCGACGCGAGCCGGCTCATCGGGATCGAGTGCTGTCGGAATTCCGGTGGCGACGTTGCAGAAGGCACAGGCGCGCGTGCAAATCTCGCCCATGATCATGAAGGTGGCGTGCTTCTTCTCCCAGCACTCGCCGATGTTGGGGCAGCCGGCTTCTTCGCAGACTGTCACCAGCTTGTTCGACTTCACGATTTCGCGCGTTTCGGCATAGCCCTTCGACATCGGCGCCTTGACGCGGATCCAGTCCGGCTTGCGCAACACGTCCTGGTCCGGCTTGTGCGCCTTTTCCGGATGCCGCGGGCGCGGAGCATTGGCAATCGTATCGAGGACAGTGACCATCGGGAAACCTGGTTCGTTCGCGATCGCCTGTCGGGCGCTCGCTGTCATGACGTCATCTAAGACTTTTCAACGCAAAGAAAAAGGCCGCGGCGGTGCATGCCGCAACAGCCTTTTTCGCATAGCAGATGTTCAGCGGTGTTAACGGCGCACCAGGCGCCCTGCCCAGATCAGCAGGCAGGCACCGATAAAGCCGGTGATCAGATAGGCAGTCCAGCCGACGCCGAACGGACCGAGATTGAGTGCCTGCAGAATGGCGTTCAGTACGATCGCGCCGACGATACCCAAAATAATGTTCATGAAGATGCCGGTGTTGCTCTTCATGACCATCTCGGCAAACCAACCCGCCAGTCCGCCGATGATGATGGCTGCGATCCAGCCCACGCCATTCACGTCCATATGTCCTCTCCTTGCACGAGTGAAAATGCATCCGGAAACGAACTGCTTTGCCGTCGAGATCCCGCAGCTTGAGCGATTGAGTCTCGTGCAGCCAATCTATCATGCGTTCAGCACGCGACCATAGGCGTCGAGCACGCTTTCCTTCATCATTTCCGACAGCGTCGGGTGGGGGAAGATGGTGTGCATCAACTCTTCTTCGGTCGTTTCGAGGTTCATCGCCACGACAAAGCCCTGGATCAGCTCGGTCACTTCGGCGCCGACCATATGCGCACCAAGCAACTGACCGGTCTTCTTGTCGAAGATGGTCTTGATGAACCCCTGGTCCTCGCCGAGCGCGATGGCCTTGCCATTGGCGGCGAACTGAAAGCGCCCAACCCGGATGTCCTTGCCCTCTGCCTTGGCCTTCGCTTCCGTCAGGCCGACGGAGGCGACCTGCGGATTGCAATAGGTGCAGCCTGGAATCTTGAGCTTGTCGGTGGCATGCACGCCAGGGAAATTGGCTATCTTTTCAACGCACACCACGCCCTCGTGCTCGGCCTTGTGAGCAAGCATCGGCGGGCCAGCGACATCGCCGATGGCGTAGATGCCGGGCACATTGGTGTTGCCGTAACCATCGATGACGATGCAGCCGCGCTCGGTCTTCACGCCGAGCGCCTCAAGGCCAAGATTCTCGATGTTGCCCTGCACGCCAACCGCCGAGATCATGCGGTCGGCGGTGATCTTCTCGACCTTGCCGTCCTTCATCTCGACATGCGCGGTGACCGAGTTGGCACCCTTCTCGACCTTGGTCACCTTGGCTTCTAGGATGATCTTCATGCCTTGCTTCTCGAACTGCTTTTGCGCGAATTTCGAGACTTCGGCGTCCTCGACCGGCATCACTGCAGGCAACAGTTCGACGACTGTCACATCGGCACCCATGGTGCGGTAGAACGAGGCGAATTCAATGCCGATGGCGCCGGAGCCCATGACCAGCAGCGACTTCGGCATCTCCTTCGGCACCATGGCCTCAAAATAGGTCCAGATCAGCTTGCCGTCGGGCTCGATGCCGGGCAGCGCACGTGGCCGGGCGCCGGTGGCCAGGATGATGTGCTTGGCGCCATAGGTGCCCTCAGCCTTGACGCCTTTCGGCATCGGCGGCTGCGGCTCCATCGGCTTCTTGGCCGTCTTGGACACGACGATCTCACCCAATTTGTCGCCTGAAGGAGCCTTGGACAGCTTGGCCTCGCCCCAGATGACGTCGACCTTGTTCTTCTTCATCAGGAAGGCTACGCCGCCATTGAGCCGCAGCGACACTTTCCGCGATCGGTCGACAACGGCCGACGTGTCGACGCTGACCTTGCCGTCTAGCTTCAGTCCGTAATCCTTCAGATGATCCGAATAATGCATGATCTCGGCCGAGCGCAGGAGCGCCTTGGTCGGTATGCAGCCCCAATTTAGGCAGATGCCGCCGAGATGCTCGCGCTCGATGATCGCCGTCTTGAAACCGAGCTGGGCGGAACGCACCGCCGTGACATAGCCGCCGGGGCCGGAGCCGATGATGATGACGTCATAGTTCTCAGCCACGGTTTTCTCCTTGATTCACAGTTCCAGCATGACGCGCACGAGCGGCGTCAGTGCCTTGCCGATGTTCCGCGTGTTTTCTGCATCGAGGTGGACGCCGTCGAGCGGGGTGGTTTGCGCCACGGTGCCAGCGTCGAAGAAGCCGCAACCGGCCTCATCGGCAAGGGCAGCGTAGAGCGGCGCCAGCCGGGTCGAAGCGTCGTCACCGCCGGCAAACATTTCCTTGAATTCGGCATTGTCGGTGCGGCTGACCACAGGCGGCGAAACGATCAGGATCTGCGGCGCCGACCAGTCGAATGGATAGTCGTGGCCGCGCACGATGTCGATCAGCCGCTGGATGCCTTGCTTGGCCGCTACCGGGTTGCCATGGATCCATGGCTTCATGTCGTTGGCGCCGAGCATGAAGACGATAAGATCAATCGGCGCATGCGTTGTCAGGACCGTTGGCAGCAGCCTGGCGCCGTTGCGATCGGCACCGGCCAGATGATCGTCGAAAGCCGTGGTGCGGCCATTGAGGCCTTCGGCAACGACTTCGGCGGCATCGCCGAGCCCCGCCTGCAGCACGCTTGGCCAGCGGTCTTCAAGCGGGTGGCGGCCACCTTCGGCGTTGTAGCCCCAGGTCAGCGAGTCGCCGTAGCAAAGAACCGTCTTCATGCGCTCACCTGTGCGTTAATCAAACCGCGTCTCAACCCCCAGCGCATGAACTGCCAATCATGAAGGCGAAAAGGCCGGTGAAGACTATCCGCACCGCCCTCTCCCTTCCTAGACCAGCATGCCCATCGGGTTCTCGATCAGCCGTTTGAAGGCAACCAGCAATTCGGCACCCAGCGCACCGTCGACGGCACGATGGTCGGTCGATAGCGTCACCGACATCACGGTGGCGATTTTGATCTCGCCGTTCTTGACCACTGCCCGCTCCTCGCCGGCGCCGACCGCCAGGATGGTTGCGTGCGGCGGGTTGATGACGGCGGCAAAGTCCTTGATGCCGAACATGCCGAGATTGGATACCGCCGTGGTGCCGCCCTGGTACTCTTCCGGCTTCAGCTTGCGGCTGCGGGCACGGCTGGCCAGATCCTTCATCTCGTTGGAAATGGTGGATAGGGTCTTTTCGTCCGCATGCCGAATGATCGGCGTGATCAGCCCACCGGGGATCGACACGGCAACGCCGACATCGGCATGCTTGTGCTTGACCATGGCGCTTTCCGTCCACGACGCATTGGCATCCGGCACCGCCTTCAGCGCCATCGCCATCGCCTTGATGACCATGTCGTTGACCGACAGCTTGTAGGCGGGAGCATCACCCTTGTCGGTCTTCTTCACCGGCGCTGCCGCATTGATCTGCGCGCGCAGTGCCAGCAGCGCGTCGAGTTCGCAGTCGAGCGTCAGGTAGAAATGCGGAATGGTGGTCTTGGCCTCGACCAGTCGCCGGGCGATGGTCTTGCGCATATTGTCATGCGGGACGAGATCATAGGAGCCTTGCTCGAACAGCTTCAGGACCTGATCGTCCGACATTGCTTTCACCGCAGGGGCAGCAGCCGGCGCGCCGGCGGGAGCGGCCTTGGCGGCAGGCGCCTTGGCACCGCCACCGGCAATCGCCGCGTCGACATCGGCCTTGACCACGCGGCCATGGGGACCGGTGCCCGTCACGGCAGACACATCGACGCCGGCTTCCCTGGCGATGCGGCGTGCGAGCGGCGAGGCGAAGGTACGATCGCCAGCTGCATGGCCGTTGGCGACCGGAGCCGACTCTGCCTTGGGGGCGGTTGCAGCAGGCTCGGCCTTTGGGGTCTCGGCCTTCGGTGCTTCCGCCTTGGGAGCCTCTGCTTTCGACGCCTCGGCTTTCGCTGGTTCGGCAGCTCCACCGCTCTTCGCAGCAGCCGCTGCGTCCTCGCCCTCGGCGGCGAGGACGGCAATCAGCGCATTGACTTTCACGCCTTCGGTGCCCGCGGGAACGACGAGCTTGGCAACGGTGCCTTCATCGACGGCCTCGACTTCCATCGTCGCCTTGTCGGTCTCGATCTCGGCTATGACATCGCCCGGCGAAACCTTGTCACCTTCCTTGACGAGCCATTTGGAGAGATTGCCCTCTTCCATCGTGGGCGACAGGGCCGGCATGGTGATGTTGATTGGCATTTCGTCCTCCCGCCCGATTCAGCGATACGTGACGGCTTTGACCGCCTCGATGACCTCGCCGATATTGGGCAAAGCCAGCTTTTCGAGGTTGGCCGCATAGGGCATCGGCACATCCTTGCCGGCAACGGTGATCACCGGAGCGTCGAGGAAGTCGAAGGCGCGCTGCGACACCTGGTTGGCGATATGGTCGCCGACCGAACTCTGCGGGTAGCCTTCCTCCACCACGACCAACCGGTTGGTCTTCTTGACCGAAGCGATGATGGTGTCGAGGTCGAGCGGCCGGATGGTCCTGAGATCAATGATCTCGACGTCGATGCCCAGGCCGCGAAGTTCGGCCTCGGCCTTCAACGCATAGGTCATGCCGATGCCGAAGGAGACGATAGTGACGTCCTTACCAGTCTTGTGGATGCGCGCCTTGCCGATCGGCAACACGAAATCATCCAGCTTCGGGACGTCGAAGGACTGGCCGTAGAGGATTTCGTTCTCGAGGAAGATAATCGGGTTCGGGTCGCGGATCGCCGCCTTGAGCAAGCCCTTGGCGTCGGCGGCGGTGTAAGGCATCACCACTTTCAGGCCCGGAATGTGGCTGTACCAAGCGGCGTAGCACTGCGAGTGCTGGGCAGCGACCCTGGCAGCAGCGCCGTTCGGTCCACGGAACACGATCGGCGCGCCCATCTGGCCGCCCGACATATAGAGCGTCTTGGCGGCGGAGTTGATGATCTGGTCGATCGCCTGCATGGCGAAGTTGAAGGTCATGAACTCGACGATCGGCTTCAGGCCGGCCATCGCCGCACCGACGCCGACGCCGGCAAAGCCGTGCTCGGTGATCGGCGTATCGACGACACGGCGTGGTCCGAATTCCTGCAGCAGGCCTTGCGTGATCTTGTAGGCGCCTTGGTACTCGGCGACCTCCTCGCCCATGACAAAAACATCGGCGTCGCGGCGCATTTCCTCGGCCATCGCATCGCGCAGTGCTTCGCGCACCGTGGTGGAGACCATTTCCGTGCCGGCGGGAATATCCGGATCGGCGGCGATCTCGGTCTTCGGAGCGGCAGCGACCGGTGCGGCGGCGGGCTTTGCGGCCTCCGCCTTGTCCTTGGCGACTGGAGCCTCGGCTTTATCAGGCGCTTCCGCCTTGGCGGGAGCCGCGGACTTGCCGATATCTCCGGCGCTTTCGCCATCCTGCAGCAGCACTGCGATCGGGGTGTTGACCTTGACGCCTTCGGTGCCGGCGGCAATCAGGATCTTGCCCAGCGTGCCTTCGTCGACGGCTTCGACTTCCATCGTCGCCTTGTCGGTCTCGATCTCGGCGATGACGTCGCCGGCGACGACCTTGTCGCCCTCGTTCTTCAACCACTTGGAAAGATTGCCCTCTTCCATGGTCGGCGAGAGAGCGGGCATGAGAATTTCGATCGGCATGTCCTTGCCCTCCCGTTACAATACGATGTCGGTCCAGAGCTCGGACGGATCCGGCTCCGCGTCGTGCTGGGCAAATTCGGCGGCATCCGCAACGACGTCGCGAACCTCCTTGTCGATGGCCTTCAGCTCATCCTCGGTCGCCCACTTCTTCTCGGTCAACCGCGCCTTGACCTGCTCGATTGGGTCATGGTCCGAGCGCATCTTCTGCACTTCTTCCTTGGAGCGGTATTTCGCCGGGTCGGACATTGAGTGACCGCGGTAGCGGTAGGTCTGCATTTCGAGAATGATCGGCCCGTTGCCGGCGCGACACCATTCCGTCGCCTGATCGCCCGCGGCCTTCACGGCGCGCACATCCATGCCGTCGACCTGGATGCCGGGAATCTTGAAGGACGCGCCGCGATGCGAAAAATTGGTTTCCGCCGAGGAGCGCGAAACCGAGGTGCCCATGGCGTAGCGGTTGTTCTCGATGATGTAGATCACCGGCAGCTTCCACAGCGAGGCCATGTTGAAGCTTTCATAGACCTGGCCCTGATTGGCCGCACCGTCGCCGAAATAGGTCAGCGAGACATTATTGTTGTCGCGGTAGCGGTTGGCGAAGGCCAGCCCGGTGCCGAGCGACACCTGCGCGCCGACGATGCCGTGGCCACCGTAAAAATGCTTTTCCTTGGAGAACATATGCATGGAGCCGCCCTTGCCCCGTGACAGGCCGCCGCGACGTCCGGTCAGCTCGGCCATGACGCCGCGTGGCGACAGTTCCATGGCCAGCATGTGACCATGGTCGCGATAGGCGGTAATCATCTGATCGCCGTCGATAAGCGCCATCTTCATGCCGGTCACGACCGCTTCCTGGCCGATGTAGAGGTGGCAGAAGCCGCCAATGAAGCCCATCCCGTAGAGCTGGCCGGCCTTTTCCTCGAAACGGCGGATGAGCAGCATGTGCCGGTAGGCGGCAAGCTCTTCGTCTTTGCTGAATTCGGCAGGCTTGGGAGCCGAAAGCCCCGATTTACCGTCGGATTTGGATTTGGCAGGCGCTTTTCTGGCGGCGGTAGCCATGCATCACTCCCTGTTGGCGTCTCTTTGTGGACATTTGAGCAAGATGAAATCTGCCCCGGGGAGATCAGCTCCTCCCCACCGATTTGCGGGAGGCTAACACGCGTCAGAGCGTTGCGCCATGCCGAAATTGCATAGCTGGCATGCACCTAAGCGATTAAAATCATTGAAAATATTGGCGATTAACTAAATATAGGTTATTTCCCTGAGGCCGGCAACATGATGGTGATTTCATCAGCCTGGGACAAATTGAGCGCCTTGCGAGCCTGCTCGTCGAGCATGTCCTTCTCAAGCGTGCCTTCATGCATGAGCCGAACACGCCGCTCGAGTTCCATCCGACGCGCTTTGATCGCATCGAGCTGGCTTTGCAGCGCAACCGTTTGGGCTTCCAGCTGGTATTTCGAGTTGATGCCGAATTCGCCATGATAGGCATGAAAGCCGAAATAGGCCAGGAACGCCGCGCAGAGCGAGGGGATGATCAGCCGGCCGGTGTTTCTCTGCTTATGCTGACGCGTCCACATCGCTCGAATCCTCGCAGCCGCGAACTCAGGCGGCTCAGGATCTTTTCGCCCGATTGTGCTTAACGGACGGTTACGAATGACGGGCTTAGCGCCCGCCGAAATGAAAAAGGGCAGGAATGCCCCGCCCTTTCATCCAATATACAGGGATTCCAGGTGTTCGGGATCAGCCCTTGACTACCGACTTGCCGGCATAGCTTGCCTGCTTGCCAAGCTGTTCCTCGATGCGGATCAGCTGGTTGTATTTGGCCATGCGGTCCGAGCGCGACAGCGAGCCGGTCTTGATCTGTCCGCAATTGGTGGCGACGGCGAGATCGGCGATGGTCGAATCCTCGGTTTCGCCCGAACGGTGCGACATGACGGCGGTGTAGCCGGCCTTATGCGCGGTCTCGACGGCGTCGAGCGTTTCCGTCAGCGAGCCGATCTGATTGACCTTGACCAGGATCGAATTGGCAACACCCATGCGGATGCCGTCGCGCAGCCGTGCGGTGTTGGTGACGAACAAATCGTCGCCGACCAACTGGGTCTTCTTGCCGATCAGGTCGGTGAGGTACTTCCAGCCTTCCCAGTCGTCCTCGGCCAGGCCATCCTCGATCGAGATGATCGGATAGTCGGCGGCGAGCTTGGCCAGGTATTTGGCCTGGGCCTTGGGATCCCGCGTCTTCTTCTCGCCTTCATAGACATAATTGCTGTCCTTGAAGAACTCGGTTGCGGCGCAATCGAGACCGAGCGCAATCTCTTCGCCTGGCTTGAAGCCGGCCTGCTCGATCGATTCCATGATGAAATCGAGCGCCACTGGCGCACTCTTCAGGTTCGGGGCAAAGCCGCCCTCGTCGCCGACATTGGTGTTGTGACCGGCGTCCTTCAGCTTCTTGCGCAGCGTGTGGAATATCTCCGATCCCCAGCGAACACCTTCGCGCAGCGTCGGCGCGCCGATCGGCAGGATCATGAATTCCTGAAAGTCGATCGGATTGTCGGCATGGGCGCCACCATTGATGATGTTCATCATCGGCACCGGCAGGACATGCGCCTTGGTGCCGCCGACATAGCGGTAGAGCGGCAGGCCAGCGGCTTCGGCCGCTGCCTTGGCCACCGCCAGCGACACGCCGAGAATGGCATTGGCGCCGAGGCGGCTCTTGTTGGGCGTGCCGTCAAGCTCGATCATGGTCTGGTCGATATGGATCTGGTTTTCGGCTTCCATGCCGCCGATCGCCTCGAACAGCTCGCCGTTCACCGCTTCAACGGCCTTGAGCACGCCCTTGCCGAGATAGCGGGCGCCGCCGTCACGCAGTTCGACGGCCTCGTGAGCGCCGGTCGAAGCGCCCGATGGCACCGCCGCGCGGCCCATCGAGCCGTCTTCGAGAATGACATCGACCTCGACGGTCGGATTTCCACGGCTGTCCAGGATTTCACGCCCGACAATGTCGACGATGGCGGTCATTGCAATGTCCTCGATTGATCTGAAGAAGCGTCGCGCCCGTCTTAGCCAAAGTGCTGCAAAAGGCAATCGGCCGGCGCGCAATTTTTGGGCGACATGCACCACGATTCACGAAGCGCAAATCGCTGTCATCATAAGTCATGTGCGGCAGGGCCGCTTCCGGCTATGGTGCGGGTGCGCGGGGCGAAACAGGAGGAGTTTCGCCATGTCTCAGTTGAGTGGTATCGTGTGTCTGTTCCTGATCGCGGCTGCGTTCCTGACGTCGTGCGACAACCAGCAGTCGCCGCCCAAGGCGATGGCCCCCTTGCAGATCAGCAAATAGCTGCCGCATCAAACAAAATGGCCCCGTCGAGACGGGGCCATTTTGTTTGAGCCGTCAATGCCAGTAGGGCGTGACCTTGTAGTAGTCGTAGGATGCGTCGCGAGCGATCTCGCCATCCGCGCCGGCCAGTTCATTGATCGAATAGGCAGGTGCGGCCTTCAACTGCTCCTTGGAGAACGGTACGACATAGCCGCCCTTGTCCTCGTCATAGTCGAGGCTCGCCCACGGTATCGCGTGATACTTCTCGCCGATGCCGAGGAAGCCGCCAATACCGATCACCGCGAACATGATGCCGTTCGACATCTTGTCGAGCATGACGTCCTGGATGGTGCCGATGCTTTTGCCTTCGGTGTTGTAGACCGACGTGCCGATGACTCGCGAAGCCGCGATAGCTTCGGTGTGGCCAGTCTGGGTTGTCATGGTCTTGCTCCTCATTGTCGTTGAACTCTGCTTGGACAATGAGGGCTGCGGCCGAAGGTTCCCGACTTTTTCGGCGGCCGCCGGTCACTCCGCGAGGATGAAAGTGACCTTCATATTAACGCGATAGGCGGCGATCTTGCCGTCCTGGACGACGATCTTCTGATCCTGGATCCAAGCACCTTCGACGTTCTTCAGGGTTTTCGATGCTCGCGCAATCCCCTGTTCGATGGCGTCTTGAAAGCTCTTCTTCGACGACGACGTGATTTCGGTGACGCGGGCGACGGACATGGCTTCCTCCTGCCAAAGCGCTCATTTGCCAGGCAAAGCGTACAGCCGGCCCATGCCTTCCACAAGCGCCGGCAGTCGGCAGGGGATGCGACTGGCTTAGTGATCCTTGGCGATGCGATCGAATGCCATCAGCCGTTCGAGCAGGGCCGGCATGTCCTTCAGTGGCAGCATGTTCGGACCGTCGGAAGAGGTCGAATTGTCAGGATCCTGGTGGGTTTCGATGAAAACGCCGGCGACGCCGACAGCGACGGCGGCACGGGCAAGAGTCTCGACAAAGCGGCGCTCGCCGCCCGAGGAACCACCCTGCCCGCCAGGCTGCTGCACCGAATGCGTGGCGTCGAAGATCACCGGCGCGCCGATCTCGGCCATGACTGGCAAAGCGCGCATGTCGGACACCAGCGTGTTGTAGCCGAAGGAGGCGCCGCGCTCGGTGGTCAGCACATTGGCGTTGCCGGAACCGGTGATCTTGGCGACGACGTTCTTCATGTCCCAAGGGGCTAGGAACTGTCCCTTCTTCACGTTGATGACCTTGCCGGTCCTGGCGGCGGCGACCAGCATGTCGGTCTGGCGTGACAGGAAAGCCGGAATTTGCAGGACGTCGACATGCGGCGCGACGATGGCGCACTGCTCCTCTGTGTGGACATCGGTCAGCACGGGAAGCGAAAATTCATTGCGCAGTTCGTCGAAGACGGGAAGGGCTGCATCCATGCCGGCACCCCGCGTCGCCGACAGCGAGGTGCGGTTGGCCTTGTCGTAGCTGGTCTTGTAGACGAGGCCTATGCCGAGCTTGCCTGTCAGCTCCTTCAGCGCGCCGGCCATGTCGAAGGCATGCTGGCGCGATTCAAATTGGCATGGACCCGCGATCAGCGACAGAGCTGCCTTGTTGTCGAAGACGACATTGCCGACGGTTACCGAGGAATTGGGCGCCAGGGGTTTGCTCATGGGATCTCCCGGAAGATGAAGGCCGCGCCCTGTCCGGGTGCAGGCTGCACGACGATATCATGGCCGGCTATATCGTGTTGGATGGAATTGGCTGCAAGCAGCCTCGATGTCACATCGGCGCTCCGGACCGAAAAGACGACCGCGGCGAAGCGAAGGTTCGTCGGCCGGCCGGCAGGCAGGCCGTAACGCGCGGTGAAAGATGCTGGGTCGAGCACGCTCAAACTTGCATTCGGCAAGTGAAATGTGCCGCCCTGGCCATCGGCGGTCGGATCGCCCACCGCCACGGAAATCAATCCATGCTGTTCGGCAGGTTGATCGCTGACCGCCACGATCTCGACAATTCCAGTGGCGCCGTTGGCGTGCGCCTGCAAAGCCGCGCGGTCCACCTTCGGCGCGTTGACCCGCTCGCAGGCAAACACGAAGGCGTCCGCGGCCTTGGCTCCCGCCGCAAAGGCGAGCTTGAACGATGCGATGTCGCTTTTCCCAGCCGAGTCCATGAAGGCGCGCGAAAAGCTCAGCATGTCTCCCGCCGAGATGCCGGCCGCGAGGTAGCGCGCATGGTCTTCATCCGCGTTGCCGGTCCCAAGGACCACGGCGGAAAATCCCTCGCCGCCATGGTTGTTGCGATAGAGCCGGTCGCGCGCGACGAACACATTGCCATCGGCAATGGCTGTCGTCGCCACTTGTCCATCGCCGATTGCGAGCGGTTCGAGATAGGTGCCGTCGGCGAGGAACACACAACAGTTTTCGGTCCCGAAGGGATGTATCCCGGTCGGAGCAACAACGAAGCCGAGCGCGGTAAGCCGGGCACGCGCCACATCGAGGTTCTGCGTGGGCAGCACCAGGTGATCGAGCGGATGGGTGCCGGCAGCTGTGTTTCGGGTCATGCAGGCGCGACGTGCATCATTCTGCAAGGCGGTTCAAGGCTTGATCGCAATCGCGGCTGGAGCGTAGTCTCGATCAGCTCCCCGCGATGACATCGGCCGAATAACGAAGTTCTCGCATTGGTTTGACCTTGCTGGTGGTCCGCGCATAGAGCGGGTGCGCCTTGTAGGCTGCGAGCGCGGCGGCATCGGCGAATTCCGCATAAACGACCACATCGACCTCATCCGACAGTGGATCCACCTTGGTGTTCAGCGTCACTTCGAAGAGGCTGGAATGAGGAATGTCGCCGAGCGCCAGCAGGCCCGCGCGCACCGCCTCCACATCCTCCTTGCGCCGCGCGCTGAAGAAAACGATATGCCGGATCAACGCCGCCTCCTCGATCTAAATGCCGGAGGTCTTTTGTGACGGCATGACGGTGGCGTCAATCGACAAGGATGTCGCGGCTGCCGGTGATTCGCATGGACGCTAGATATTGCTGGTGACGGACCGCACGACGTGCGTGGCACCCCTCACCGTGGAGTCGAGATACCGGCCCTGATTGTATATGCCATCCCAGATCAGGAAAAACGCGACGGCGGCAATGACGGCTACATAACGCATGGCTAAATCTATCGCATAGGTCATGCCGCAGCCATAGTGTTTTTGGCGCGTTCGGCGTTTGCTGCGCAAAAAGTCAGATACACCGCCGACGAGAGCCAATCACTTGGCACAGCCCGGCTTGCAGCCTGCCTCTTGAAGTTCTCCCTCATGACGTGGAAGATTGCCGCAGGGGTTCACTGGGAAGCGCTGAAGCTCAGGCGAAAAAAGGGCGCGCGCTTTCGTTCGAAACCGCCGATCGCGGCACCGGTCAGCTACCGGGATCAGGCAACAGCGTTCGAACCTGGCGAATGAACCGCGAGAATCGGTGCTCGGCAATTTGCGCCGATACCACGGAGGTCAGGGACGCGTGAGATGGCACACAAAGAACATCGTGGCATTGCGTTGAGCGACGCGGTCAGGCTCGACGAATTCAATTTCGCCGAGATCGTCAAGGGTCTACCGGCCAAGGCGCGCATGGTGCTGTCGGCGGCGATGAACCTGCCGCGCGGTTCGCTGAAGGTCAGAATGCCCGACGGTCGCGCCGTCCTCGTCGGCGGCAAGGGACCCGGCCCGGACGCCGAACTGGTGCTCAAGAATTGGCGACTGCCCGGCCGCGCCTTTTCCGGCGGCACGATCGGCGTGGCCGAATCCTACATGGATGGTGATTGGGATAGCCCCGATGTGACCAGTTTCCTGGAGCTGTTCGTGATCAATTCGGCCATCGGCGAGCGTATCGCGGGTGGCGCCAACTGGCTGATCAACACCGTCCAGCGCATTCGCCACTGGTTCAACCAGAACACACGCACCGGCTCGGCGCGCAACATCTCGGCGCATTACGACCTTGGCAACGCCTTCTATAAGCAATGGCTCGATCCGAGCATGACCTATTCCTCAGCACTCTACACGACCGGTGCCAACGACCTCGAAGGCGCCCAGGCCGCTAAATATCGCGCGCTGGCGAAGGACATAGGCATCGGCCCGAAGGACCACGTGCTGGAAATCGGCTGCGGTTGGGGTGGCTTCGCCGAATTCGCGGCGCGCGAGATCGGTTGTCGGGTGACCGGGCTGACGATCAGCCGCGAGCAGCACGACTTCGCCACGGCGCGCATCGCCACGGCCGGGCTTGCCAATAAGGTCGACATCAAGCTGCAGGACTATCGCGACGAAACCGGCACCTATGACCGCATTGCCTCGATCGAGATGTTCGAGGCCGTCGGCGAGAAATACTGGCCAGTGTTCTTCAGCAAGATGAAGGCATGCCTGAAGCCCGGCGGCACGGCAGGGCTGCAGATCATCACCATCAACGAAGCTTCCTACGATACCTATCGCGCAAGACCAGATTTCATCCAGCGCTACGTGTTCCCAGGTGGCATGCTGCCGAGCCCATCGATCCTGAAGTCACTTGGCAAAGATCACGGTCTTGCCCATCTGCGCGAGCGCATCTTTCCGGACGACTACGCGCGCACGCTCGCCGAATGGCGCCTCCGGTTCTGGGCCTCATGGGAGAAGATCGTCCCGCTCGGCTTCGACGACCGTTTCAAGAAGCTCTGGGAGTTCTACCTGCATTATTGCGAGGCCGGATTCCGCGCCAGCTACATCGACGTGCGCCAGGTGGTCTACAAGGCGTAGGTTGACGCCGCCGTGACGGCATGGAATCGAGCTTCGAACAGCAGTGGTCAGAGCAGAATGCGGTATTTCGCGTATCCTGCCTCGCCCTCACCCGCCGGTTCGATCCTCACCGACTTCACCTGCGCAATGAATTCCTTGGCCTTGGCGCCGGTTTCGAACACGGCGCTGGTTCCAGGCAGCGGCACGAACGACCAGTTGTCGTCCGCAGACGGGTTGATCGTGCCCTCGCTGACGATGTAACGAACGATGACGTCGCGATTGGTGTCCGGCGCTTCGTAGATGATCTTCGAAGCATTGATGTCAGGGAAATTGCCACCGCCGCCGGCACGATAATTGTTGGTCGCGACGACGAATTTCTGTTTGGGATCAATTGGTTTTCCGTCGAACATCAAGTCGACGATGCGATTGGCGCCGGCATTAGCCAGCCCGCCCTTGGCGTCATATTTCGGCGGCTGCGACAGGTCTATCCTGTAGGTGACGCCGTCGATGACGTCGAAATTGTAGGATGGGAAGTCGGTGTTGATGAGGGCCTGGTCAGCCTTCCCTGGCTCGATCCGGTTGAAGATGCCAGCCGACATTTCCAGCCATTCCTTGACTTGCGCACCGGTGATTTCGACCGCCCGCACGGTGTTGGGGTAGAGATAGAGGTCGGCAACGTTCTTGATGGCGATGTCGCCTGCCGGCACGTCGGTATAGTAGTCGGCGCCGTTGCGTCCGCCGGCCTTGAAGGGAGCTGCGGCCGACAGCAGAGGCACGTCCTTCCATTGCGTATTCTTGAGAATATCCCTGAGATACCAGGTCTGCGCCTGGCTGACGACCTGCACCGACGGATCGTCGGCGACCAGCGCGAAATAGGAATAGAGCGGCGCGGAGGTCTTGCCGACCGGCCGACGCACATAGGCCAGCGTCGCCTGGTGATCCTGTTCGAGTGCCGCGATGATGCGGTTGTCGTCCGGGACGGTCGGCTTGTTCTTGTTGTCGACGCGTTCGAAGATCGGCCGCGCCTCTGAGGTGGCTGAAACGACCTTCCATTTCGACCCGTCGCGCTCCAGCATCAGGTCGATCAGCCCCATATGCGAACCCCAGAAGCCACCCATGACGGCGGGCCTGCCCTGCAGCGTGCCTTTCTGCGTGTCGACGCCCTCAAGCGACTGGAAGTCCTTCTTGCCTGGGAACACCAGATGCTGGTGACCGGTGAACACCGCATCGATGCCGTCGACACCGGCGACGAAGAACGAGGCGTTCTCCATCATGTCGCCCTGCTTAACGTCGATGCCGGAATGCGAGAGCGCAATGACGATGTCGGCGCCCTCCTCCTTCATCTGCGGCACCCAGGCCTTGGCCGCCTCGACGATGTCGCGCGTCTTGACGCTGCCCTCTAGGTTCTTCAGATCCCAGATCATGATCTGCGGCGGCACAAAGCCGATGATGCCGACCTTGATCGGCTGTTCGGCACCTGAGCCGTCCTTGATCTTCTTGTCGAGGATGACATAGGGCTTCAGATAGAGCTTGTCGTCGCGCGGGTTCGCGGCAAGCTCGGTGCCGCGGATCAAATTGGCGCAGACGAATGGGAAGTTGGCACCGGCCAGAACCTTGTCCAGGAACGACAAGCCATAGTTGAACTCGTGATTGCCGAGTGTCGAGCACTCGTAGCCGAGCAGGTTCATGCCTTTCATGATCGGATGCAGGTCGCCGTCCTTCAGCCCTTTCTCATAGGCGATGTAATCGCCCATCGGATTGCCTTGCAGCAGGTCGCCATTGTCGATCAGCATCGAATTGCTGGCTTGCTTGCGCACCGCATCGATCAGGGAAGCCGTGCGCGACAGGCCCAGCGTGTCGTTCGCCTTGTCGGCGTAGTAGTCGTAAGGCAGCACGTTCACATGGATATCGGTGGTCTCCATGATCCGCAGATGCGCCTGATTGCCTTGAGCACGAGCCGAAAACGGATGCAGCACGATCAGCGCCCCTGTGGCGGCGGCACCCACAAGCAGATCACGGCGGGAGACGGGATGGAGCAGTTGCGACATGTTTTTTCCTTCGACGACGGGACGAGAGTCCGATTGTTGGAGCATGATCTTTTCCCCGGAACCGGTCCCTCTTTCGGGATCATGCCTGCCTTGCCCCGAAACGAACTTCGCTCTGAAACTCATAGGAGTCCATTCAAGAAGTCGCGCGCATCGAACATCAGTCGATCAGCAACAGATGACGAGCGGATGAACAGTCCGGGGTGAAGAAATCAGCTCTTGTCGTCGTCGCCTTGCGTGATCAGTCGCGCGCTGCGCTGGCCCGTCGCGTAGATCCATAGCCAGCTCAACGAAACCGCAAGCCGGTTGCGAAAGCCGATCAGGAAATAGATGTGCGCGATCCCCCACAGCCACCAGGCCGCCCAGCCGGTCAGCTTGATCCAGCCGAAGTCGATCACGGCGGCACGCTTGCCGATCGTGGCGAGATCGCCGTCATGCCGGTAGCGGAACGGCCGCGGGCTGATGTCGCCGGCAAGCCGTGCCTTCAGCGTGGCGGCAACATGCCGACCCTGCTGTTTTGCGGCGGGCGCCACGCCGGGAACGGGCCGCCCGTCCGGCCGCAGGACATGCGCGGCATCGCCGATGACGAAAATCTCCGGACTGCCAGGCACGCTCAAGTCAGGCTCGACCAGCACCCTGCCCGCCCGGTCCGCCGCCGCGCCGAGCCATTCGGCGGCCGGTGAAGCGGCAACACCTGCAGCCCACAGGATTGTCTTCGCAGCCAGACGTTTGTCGCCGAAGACGACGCCCTCGGCGTCGCAACGCGTAACAGCCCGGCCGAGTTCGACCGTCACGCCGAGGCGCTCGAGCGCCCTCGATGCATAGTCGGAAAGCTTTGGTGCGAAATTGGCCAGAATCCGGTCGCCGGCCTCGATCAGCACCACGCGCGTCTGCCGTGTGTCGATATTGCGGAACTCGCCGTGCAGCGTGTCATGCGCCAGTTCGACGATGGTGCCGGCAAGCTCAACGCCGGTCGGCCCGCCACCGACGATCGCAATGGTCAGCAGAGCCTGGCGTTTGGCGGGATCGGCCTCCCGCTCGGCCTGCTCGAAAGCCAGAAGAATGCGCCGTCGAACAGTGGTGGCGTCCTCCAGCGTCTTCAGGCCAGGCGCGAAAGGCTCCCACTCGTCATGGCCGAAATAGGCATGGCGGGCACCGGTGGCGAGCAGCAGCGTATCGTAGGCGACCGCGCTGCCATCTTCGAGCAGCACGCGTTTGCCGGCGCGATCGACGCCGACGACATTGGCTAACAACGTCGTCACGTCCTTGCGCTTGTGCAGCAGGTGGCGGACCGGCCAGGCAATCTCGGACGTCGCCAGCGCCGTGGTCGCCACTTGGTACAGCAGCGGCTGGAAGAGGTGATGGTTGCGTTTGTCGATCATGGTGATGCGCACCGGTGCACCGCCAAGCGCACGTGTGAATTCGAGACCGCCGAACCCGCGCCAACGACGACGACATGATGGCTGGCTTGGTTCATCTCAATTCACCCCAATGCATCCAACCGATGTAGGTATTTTTGTGCAGCGCAACAACGCTCCGTCCTTTGATGATTGCCTGGGAGTCGCCTTCGAATGTCGTGAATGCACATGTCGAAGATCGTGGCCCGGTATAGCGTTCTTCAAAAAGCACCACGAGCTGAGGCATGGCCAATGATCAAGACGACGACGCTCCGACGCTGTATTCTTCGTCGCCCTGCTTCATGCATGAACTCGCTCCGGAATTCCGTGTGCCTCTGAACGACTGGACTGATGTGAGACGCTGGCGCAAGACCGAGCGCGAACGCCTGATCGCGGCCCGCCTTGCCGTTTCGGCCGACGCGCGAACGGCAATGTCGCAGCGCATCGCCGAAGGTCTTGACGCGATCATCGGCGAGATCGCCGGCCGCATGGTCAGTCTTTACTGGCCGTTTCGCGGCGAGCCGGATTTACGGCCATGGATGGCGTCCATCAATGCGCGCGGCGGCCGCACCGCCCTGCCCATCGTTGTCGAGAAAGCGCATCCCCTGATCTTTCGCGCCTACAAGCCGGGCGACCGGCTGGAGAAAGGCGTCTGGAACATCCCGATCCCAGCCGAGGGCGATCCGGTGCTGCCGGACATCGTCATCTCGCCGATCGTCGGCATCGATCCCCAAAACTACCGCCTGGGCTACGGCGGCGGCTTCTTCGACCGCACGCTGGCCGCGATGCCGTTCAAGCCGCTGGTCATCGGCGTCGGCTACGAGTTGCAGCGCATCGCCACCATCTACCCGCAGCCGCACGATATCCCGATGGATCGGATCGTGATCGAGGCATTCAAGATCGGTTAGCTGTGTTGAGATTCAGGTCAGGCCGAGTCGAGAATGGCGGGTTCCGAGAACCGGAACGGAGCGGACGTTTGAGTCCGTGAGTACCGGAAGCACAGGAAACTGCCGTTCGCAGGCCGGCATCACCTGAATATCGACACAGCTCAGGCCATTTCCGGCTTCATGCCCATGGCCGTCCGGTCGACGATTTCGCGTAGCGCAAAAGATGAGTTGATCTTGGTCACATGCGGCATCGCCGACAGCCATTCCTTGTGGATGCGCTCATAGTCGACGAGATCCTTTGCCGCGATCCTCAGAATATAGTCGTACTCGCCAGACATCAGATGGCAGGACAGCACGTTCGGGCAGCGCTTGATCGCCGCCTCGAAATCCGACAGCGTCTTCTCGAATTGTCCCGACAAGGATATGTGCACGATCGCCGTCATCTGGTGGCCAAGCGCTGCGTTGGAAAGCCGAGCGTGGTAGCCGCGGATGGTTCCGGATTTCTCCAGGTTGTCGAGCCGGCGCGAACAAGCCGACTGCGACAGGCCAACCTTCTCGGCGAGCGCAGCATTGGGTATCCGGCCATCCTTCTGCAATGCCTCGAGAATGGCGATATCAATCCTGTCGAGCGGCATTTTTCGTGAATCCTGCGAAAATCTGGCTGTTTTGCGCAACAATTATCGAAACACGCCCGCTGACGCAAGCGCATTCGCAAACACCTGCGCACCGATTCGTGGTTCACTCCAGCAATACAGGGAACGAGCCCAAAAGGGCCGGATCAGGAGAAGAAAAATGCGCGTCGGCTGCCCCAAGGAAATCAAGAACCACGAATATCGCGTCGGCCTCACACCCGGCTCGGTCCGCGAGTATGTCGCCCATGGCCACGAAGTGCTGGTCGAGACCGGCGCCGGAGCCGGCATCGGGGCCGATGACAACGCCTATCGCGCCGCCGGTGCCACGATTGCCAAGACGGCTGCCGACGTGTTTGCCAAGTCGGACATGATCGTCAAGGTCAAGGAGCCGCAGCCCACCGAATGGGCGCAGCTTCGCGAAGGCCAGATCCTGTACACCTATCTTCATCTTGCTCCGGATCCGGAGCAGACCAAGGGCCTGCTCGCTTCCGGCGTGACCGCAATCGCCTACGAGACCGTGACCGACGATCGTGGCGGCCTGCCGCTGCTGGCGCCGATGTCTGAAGTCGCCGGACGCCTGTCGATCCAGGCCGGCGCCACGGCGCTGCAGAAGGCCAATGGCGGCCGCGGCGTGCTGCTCGGCGGCGTGCCCGGCGTGCTGCCCGGCAAGGTTGCCGTGCTCGGCGGCGGCGTCGTCGGCCTGCACGCTGCCAGGATGGCGGCGGGGCTTGGCGCCGATGTCACCATCATCGACCGCTCGATCCCGCGCCTGCGCCAGCTCGACGACCTCTTCGCCGGCCGCGTCCACACCCGTTACTCGACCGTCGAAGCGCTCGAAGAAGAATGCTTTTCAGCCGATATCGTCGTCGGCGCCGTGCTGATCCCCGGTGCCGCGGCGCCGAAGCTGGTTTCGCGCGAAATGCTGTCAGGCATGAAGAAGGGCTCGGTGCTGGTCGACGTGGCCATCGACCAGGGTGGCTGCTTCGAGACCTCGCACGCCACCACCCATGCCGAGCCGACCTATGAGGTTGACGGCGTCATCCATTATTGCGTCGCCAACATGCCGGGCGCCGTGCCGGTCACCTCGGCTCATGCGCTCAACAACGCGACGCTGCACTATGGCCTGCAGCTTGCCGACAAGGGCCTGAAGGCGCTGGTCGACGATCACCATTTGCGCAACGGCCTCAATGTCCACAAGGGCAAGATCACAAACCGTGCTGTCGCCGAGGCTCTCGGCTATGAACTGGTCGAGCCGAAAGCCGTTCTGGCCGCCTGATTTCACAAAAAGACACCTTCCTCCAGTCTCGCCCGCCGGTTCACACTGGCGGGTTTTTCTTTGCGACCGAAGCAGGCAACAAAAAAGCGGAGCCAAAGCCCCGCTTCCTCGATGTCGAGATTTGCCGCCGGTTCATCCGCGGTCGGCCAATCGATCGACAATCGCTTTCTAGCGCGATTATACGACGGGAGTACGACAGCATCTCCCGTTGGCAATCCCAGCCTCACGCGCGCTCTATGCGGCACTGGTAGCAATTGTTGCGCGCCGAGCGGACATGGACGTAGGCGATATCGTCGCGCTCGAATAGCGTCTCTGCGCGTGCGGCAATTGCTTCGGTCGGGATGACACCGCCGCTGCCGTAGACGATGCGATTATCCCTGCCATAGCCGCGCACGATGTAGTCGGGACTTTCGAGAATCGCGGGAAGCACCTGGCTCCCGGCCGCGCGCTCGCATTCTTCGGCATGCAGGAAGATCGGCCCGGTTTCGGCATAGGGCTGAAGCTCCGCGAATGGCCGGTACGCCAGGACGAGGTAAGCGTCTCCAGCAGCGATGTTCTTCAGACAGTGCCGGCAAGGCACGCCGTCGCCGTCGGAGATCTTTCGCTCGGGCGTATTTCCGTAAGCATCGGGACCGCCGCGCTGCAGGCCCCTGACATCGTCGGTCGGCAAGGCTTTGAACTGGATGGTCATGGTGAAACTCTCCGGTGTCGTTGACCGGAAATTATGTCGCCAACTCCGCGCTTGCCACCCGATTCCTGCCAAGGTGCGGGACCGATCGATTCTCAGCAATCGGTCCCGCGACCAGTTCTGTTCGGATCCGGGTTTCGTCCATCCGGCATATTGCGCCGGCTAAATAAAATCGCCGGGTCAGCATATCTTCGTCTCCTTCGGCCTCGGCCGCATTGATGGTGCGGACAACATGCCAAAACCGGCCTGAAGCGCCGACGAACGACGGGTCAGATTGCGGCTGGCATCACGGCCGCATGACGCTGGCGGAACGTTCGGCGAAAGGCATCGGATGCACAGTCTCCTTCTTCTGCGCCACAGGTGCAAAGCCGAGCTTCTGATAAAGTGGCAGCGCCGCCGGATGATCGAGCGTACAGGTCTGCACCGTCACCCGCTTCGGCCCATACGACCATGCGGCTGCGATCGCGGAGCCCAGGAACCAGCGACCGATGCCTTGCCCGGTGGCATGTTCCATCATGCCGAAATAAGCGAGCTCGACTTCTTCCGGCAGATGCGGCTTGAGATCGAAGAAGCCGGCTGGTGCGCCGTCGAGGTAGAGCACCCTGATGTCGCGATCCTCGCGGTGGATACCGGCGGAAAGCTCGTCATCATCGAGCCTGAGAACATTGACCCAGTGCCATTTGCGCCCCACCCGGTCCATCAGATAGCGATAGAAATGCAGCGGGATGTCCTTGGTCTTCAGCAGCGCAACCTGACGATTATAGGGCACAGGCGGCGTATAGGCCGGAGGCACGTGCATTTCGAGGAACGTCACCGTGACCTCGATGTCTTCCAGCACGCCGTTTTCCATCGTCTTCATTCCTTGCCGGTCACGACGGGCGTGTCCGAAAGCCCACCCCACTCCGTCCATGAGCCGTCGTAAAGCCTGTTGTCGGTATGGCCAAGTGTTTCCAGCGCCAGCGTCACCACCGCCGCCGTAATGCCGGAGCCACATGAGGTGACGACAGGTTTCGACAGATCGATGCCGGCCTCCTCTATCACCTTGCGCAGCCGGTCCTTCGACAACAGCTCGCCATTTTCCGACAGCGCCGAATAGGGCAGATTTCGCGCGCCAGGCATATGACCGGAGCGGATGCCCGCGCGCGGTTCAGGCTCCGCGCCAGTGAAGCGGCCCGCCCCACGGGCGTCGGCGATTTGGCTTTCCCCAGTGTCGACGATCCGGCGCATGTCGGCGAGGCTGGCGACGCGACCGGCGTCGAAATCGGCATGGAACACGCATGGCGCGATCTTCGTCGGTTCGGCCGTCACCGGTCGGCCGGCCGCCTTCCACCCATCGAAGCCGCCGTCCAGAATATAGGTCTGGAAGACGCCCATTACCCGGAACATCCACCATGCCCGAGGCGCAGAGAAGAAACCCGGGCCGTCATAGACGACGATGGTGTCGTCCGCCGAAACGCCCATGGCGCCGACATACTGGGCGAAGTCCTGCGGCGACGGCAACATGTGCGGCAGTGGCGAGTCCGGGTCGGAAACCGCGTCCTGATCCAGGAACCGCGCGCCCGGAATGTGCGCCGCATCGTATTCGCCGCGCGCATCGCGCTTTTGCGCCGGGAGATACCAGGACGCATCGACAATCGTCAGGCCCGGCTCGCCGAGACGCTGTTGCAGCCAGTCCGCATCGACGGTGAAAGGGCTGTCCTCGGCCATTTTTATCCTCCTTGTTTCGCCTCGCGAACGGCTAGCATATCAGTTCGCCGGCATCGGACCGAAGCGGATGCGGAAACGCCTGTTTTCGCGGCCTTTCTTCTCGATCTTGCCGATGTGGATTTCACCGACTTCGCCGGTGCTCTTCACATGGGTACCGCCGCAGGGCTGGCTGTCCACCGAAGCGTTATCGCCGATGCACACGAGACGGATACTGCCGGTGCCGACCGGCGGCCGGACGTTCTTGGATTTGACCAGGCCAGGATTGGCGGCCAGGTCCTCGTCGCTGATCAACCTGGTGAAGATCGGGTGGTCGGCCCGCACCAGGTCCATCAGGCTCGCTGTCACCTCCTCCTTAGAGAAGCTGGCATCCGGCATGTCGAAGTCGACACGGCTGTCGTCCTCGGAAACCGCGGCACCCGTAATCGGAAACGGACAGACGACCGAGAGCAGATGGCAGGCCGAATGCATGCGCATCAAAAGATGCCGCCGGTCCCAGTCGATCGCCAAACTCACCTTCTCGCCGATCCATGGCGCCGCTTGCTCCGGCGCCGGCACATGGATGATCTCATCCTTGGTCTCGCCCGTAATAGCGGCGGCAATGGCGATGCGGCTGCCGTCGCCGCGCTCGATGTGACCGGTATCGCCCGGTTGGCCGCCCGATGTGGCGTAGAAGATCGAGCGATCCAAAATGATGGCACCACGGTCGTTGACGGCAACGACTGTCGCATCCGCCCTGCGCAGATAGGCGTCGTCGCGAAACAGCGCGTCCGTCCTGTGCGCCATCACGCGACCTTTTCGAACGGCACCGAAATCTTGCTCTTCAGCTCCATCCAGCCCGGCACCGGCAGCTGCTTCTCGCGCAGGAATTCCGGGTTGAACAGCTTCGACTGGTAGCGTGAGCCGTAGTCGCAAAGAATGGTCACGATCGTGTGGCCGGGGCCAAGTTCGCGCGCCAGACGGATCGCGCCGGCAATGTTGATGCCGGTCGAGCCGCCGACGCAGAGGCCTTCTTCCTGGATCAGGTCGAAGACGATCGGCAGCGCATCCTCGTCGGGAATCTGGAAGGAAAAATCCGGCGTGAACCCTTCGAGATTGGCCGTGATGCGCCCCTGCCCGATGCCTTCGGTGATCGAGCTGCCTTCGGACTTCAGCTCGCCGCTGGTATAAAAGGAGTAGAGCGCGGCGCCCAGCGGATCGGCGAGCGCGATCTTTACGTCCTTGCTTTTCGCCCTTAGCCCGAAGGCGACGCCGGCCAGCGTTCCGCCCGAGCCGACCGCCGAGACAAAGCCGTCGACCTTGCCGCCGGTCTGGTTCCAGATTTCTTCGGCCGTGGTGCGGATATGGCCGTCGCGGTTCGCCACATTGTCGAACTGGTTGGCCCAGATGGCGCCATTCGGTTCCGTCCGCGCCATCTGCTCTGCCAAGCGGCCGGACAGCTTCACATAGTTGTTGGGGTTCTTGTACGGCACCGCGGGCACCTCGATCAGCTCGGCGCCGAGCAGTTTGATCGTGTCTTTCTTTTCCTGGCTCTGCGTGTCGGGAATGACGATGACGGTGCGGTAGCCGAGCGCCTTGGCAACCAGCGTCAGTCCGATGCCGGTGTTGCCGGCCGTTCCCTCGACGATGACGCCGCCGGGCTTCAGCAGCCCGCGCTGCTCGGCGTCGCGGATGATGAACAGGCCCGCGCGATCCTTGACCGACTGGCCCGGATTCATGAATTCGGCCTTGCCCAGGATCTCGCAGCCTGTTTGTTCAGAAGCCTTGTTGAGGCGGATCAGAGGCGTGTTGCCGATCGCGTCGATCACAGAACGGAGCATTCAGGATTCCTTGTGTAGGTGCGCCGAGACCCTAGAAACCCGAGGCCTCGGTTTCAAGGCAAGAATGTGTCTGGTCCAGTCGCAATTGCGGTACTGTTGTTGCGTCGACGCTTTCCAAGACCAGCCTCTATCGCCACTGTTCATTTTCCGACCGACGTTGAAAAGCAGCTTTTCATTCGATTTCTTCATCGCTAGAGCAAAGCACCAACAAGTCGACAGGGCGCAGCATGACACTTTACCGGGCCAACCCGAAGCACGGCGTCGCCTGGATCACGGGCGGCAGCAGCGGTATCGGCCGTTCGCTGGCGAGGGATCTTGCTTCCCAGGGTTATGCCGTGGCGGTGACGGCGCTCGACGACGATCCGATCGACACGCTTGTCGTCGAGACGGCGCAGATGCCGGGCAGTGTGACCGCCTTTCCCTGCGACGTCACCGACGAACCGCGCATGGCAAGAACCGTCGCCGCGATCGAGAAGGAACTCGGTCCCATCGTGCTCGCCATCTTCAATGCCGGAAACTACATTTCGACGCCGGGTGAAAATCTTGTCGTCAACGACTTTCGCCGGTCCTTCGAGGTCAACTATTTCGGCATCATCAATGGCCTGGTGCCCGTCATCGAACGCATGCGCGTGCGGGCGCGCGGCCATGTCGTACTGGTCGGCTCCGTCACGTCCTATTTCGGCTGGCCGACAACGGCGGCCTATGGCGGCACCAAGGCGGCAATCAACATCCTGGCCGAATCGCTGAAGTATGATTTCGACAAGATGAACGTGCGCATCCAGGTGTTCAATCCTGGCTTCATCGATACCCCGCTGACCGAGAAGAACATGCTGCCGATGCCGGGACTGATGCCGGTCAGCCGCGCGTCGCGCCGCATGGCGCGGGGCATCAAGTCCGGCGGTTTCGAAGTCACCTTCCCGCGCCGGACAAGCTGGCCCCTGAAACTGCTTAGCGTGTTGCCGAGGCCGCTTTGCAGAGGGTTTATCAGCCTGATGACCAGTTGGAAGGCGCGGCCGCTGCATTACGACCGCAGGCCGCCAATCGAATAGGTAAGCCGTCGAAGTTGGCAAGCACCCGCTTCGGGCGGGTGACAGCCATGGGTTGAGAGATTGTTGCGTGGAGCCAGAGATGGGGCGACGGATCGTGCTTGCTGTGCTGGGCCTTGTCGCCATTCTCGCACTGGCCGTCGTGCTCGGCCCTCGCGTTCCCGTCGACACCACGATCCGCTTTGATCCCTTGGTCATCGGCGACGATCCGCAGGCCTATGTGGCAAGGGTGGAAGCCGCGGTCCCCGGAATCCGCGACGGGCTGGAGAAAGAGATCGTCTGGGCCAATCCGATGGTGCATGCCAGGACGCCGCTGTCGATCGTCTACATCCACGGCTTTTCCGCATCGAAGGGCGAGGTCCGCCCGCTGCCCGACGACGTGGCCGACCAGCTCGACGCCAATCTTTTTTACACGCGCCTTAGCGGTCATGGGCAGGACGGCGCGGCGATGACGCAAGGCAGCATCAACGCCTGGGTCAACGATTATGAGGAGGCACTCGCCATCGGTCGGGCGATCGGCGACAAGGTGATCGTCATCTCGACCTCGACCGGCGGCTCGCTGGCGACATGGGCGGCAACGCAGCCGGGCGCATCGGACGGGGTTGCCGCGATCGCGTTCATCTCGCCAAACTTCGGCGTGAAGGCGTCCGGCGCCGAAATCCTGACCATGCCGTGGGGCAAACAGATTGCCAGGCTGGTCGCCGGCAAGGAACACAGCTTCGTACCGCGAAACGCGCTGCATGAAAAATTCTGGACCACCCGCTACCCGATCGAAGCGACCTTGCCGATGCAGGCGCTGACCGAGCTTGCCTATGGCGCCCCGGTGGAAAAGGCGACCATCCCCGCTTTGTTCATCTTTTCGGATTCGGACAAAGTGGTGCGGCCCGACCGCACCCGCGAGATCGCCGGACGCTGGGGCGCACCGCATGAACTGGTCCCGGTCGATAATACGGGGGACATAGACAATCACGTCATCGCCGGCGACGCGCTGTCGCCATCGACCACGACCTTTCTGGCGCAAAGGATCGCCGTCTGGGTCGAGGCAGTGGTCAAGTAAGCAGACGAAAAAAGGGCGACCGAAGCATCGCTTCGGCCGCCCTTTCCTGGTTGGTCTCGGCAATCAGCCGGCCTGAGCCTGGCTGATTACAACGCAGTCTGGCTTACGCAGCCCGCGCCGCCGGACGCTTGCCGCCGAAGCGGCGCTTGTTGTTGCCTTTGAACGCCGGCTTGGCGCCTTCCGGCTTGCGCTCGCCAGCGAAAGCCGGCTTGTCGCCGAAGCGCTTCTTGCCAAAACCGTTGCCTTTGTTCTCGCCACCGGGCCGCCTGCCGTCGCGACGACCATTGCGGTCGTTGCGGTCATTGGCCGGCTCGAATCGCTCGTTCTTTTCAGCCGGATTGCGCAGCGGATCTGGGCTGCCGAGATGGTCGGCAACGATCGGCAGCTTGGTACGGATGATGCGTTCGACCTGGCGCAGCTTGCTGTTCTCGGAAGGATCGCAAAGCGTAATCGCAATGCCGTCCATGCCGTTGCGGCCGGTGCGGCCGATGCGGTGGACATAGCTCTCCGCTTCGTCGGGCAGGTCGAAATTCACGACATGGCTGATGCCGGGCACATCGATGCCGCGCGCAGCTATGTCGGTCGCCACCAGAATGCGCACCGAACCCTCGCGGAAATCGTTCAGCGCCTTCTGGCGGGCATTCTGCGACTTGTTGCCGTGGATGACGGCGGCCTTGAAGCCGTCGCGCTCGAGGTCCTTGGTCACCCTGTCGGCACCATGCTTGGTGCGCGAAAAGATAATGACGGACTTCATCGCGTCGTCGGCGAGCATCGTCGACAGCACCTGGCGCTTCTGCTTGGTGCGGGCAAAGACGACGCCTTGCACGATTTCGGCCGCTGCCGTGCTTTGCGGCGCGACTTCGACACGGATAGGGTTCTTCAGCAGGCCCTTCGCCAGTTCGGCGATCTCATTGGGCATGGTCGCCGAGAACAGCACCGTCTGACGGTCGGGCGCGGTCGCCTTGGCGATGCGCTTGACGTCATTGATGAAGCCCATGTCGAGCATGCGGTCGCCTTCGTCGAGCACCAGCCATTTGGTGTCGGCAAGCATGAGGTCGCCCTCACGCACCAGATCGGTCAACCGGCCGGGCGTTGCGATCAGGATGTCGACGCCGGGCGCAACCTTCTTCACCTGGCTGAAGCGCGAGACGCCGCCCAGCACGAGCGCGGTCGAGACATGCGCGCCCTTGGCGAGGATCTTGATCGTATCCTCGATCTGCACGGCGAGTTCGCGCGTTGGCGCCAGAATCAGCGCACGCGCCGTCTTAGGCCGGCGCTTGGTGCCAAGTGCAATGATCTTCGACAGGATCGGCAGCGCGAAGGCCGCGGTCTTGCCGGAGCCGGTCTGGGCGATGCCGAAAATGTCGCGGCCTTCCATCTGCGGCGGGATCGCCTGTGCCTGGATCGGCTTCGGTTCGGTGAAACCGGCGTTATGGGTGGCCTTGAGCAGCGCGCCCGAAATACCCAGTGCGGCGAAACCGGTAAGTTCCGCAGTGTTGCTACCGGGCAAAGTGTTTTCGTTGGTCAAAATAATCTTCTTTCACGCGGCTTCTGGCCGCAAACATCGATGGCGGCAGGGCGCAACCTGCCGTCGAACAAATTGTCATGGAACGACAAGGCGGCGGACGTTTCCGTCCGCGCGGCTGCGCTGTCGTGCCCGCAGGCATCATGCCACGGGGCTTTTTCGCCACTTTGTGATGTACCGGAAAGAGGGGCCGATATACCGGAAAAGAGGGAAAACAGACGCAACCAGTCTCATTCGTCGAGAAGGCCGGAGTGTCCCGGCCCAAGCGCCTATGTCGCCGCATATGGCCCAGTTCGCCGTCAAATGCAAGGGGCGTCATGCTGCAGTGCAACGAAACCCACGGCGTAAGCGGCGCTTGCGCTCGCCTGCAGGCACGATTACCACGAAATGCCGCTGGCCTGGGAGGTAATCGATGAAGGACGTGCTGAAGGAACTCGAGCGCCGGCGCGAGATCGCTCGCATGGGTGGCGGCCAGGCGCGCATCGATGCCCAGCACAAGAAGGGCAAGCTCACCGCGCGCGAACGCATCGAGGTGTTTCTCGACGAGGGCTCGTTCGAGGAATTCGACATGTATGTCGAGCACCGCTCGACCGATTTCGGCATGGAGAAGACCAAGATCGCCGGCGACGGCGTGGTCACCGGCTGGGGCACCGTCAATGGTCGTCCTGTCTACCTCTTCGCCAAGGACTTCACCGTGTTCGGCGGCTCGCTGTCGGAAGCGCATGCCGAGAAGGTCATCAAGGTGCAGGAGATGGCGCTGCGCAACCGTGCGCCGATCATCGGGCTTTATGATGCCGGCGGCGCGCGAATCCAGGAGGGCGTTGCGGCACTCGGTGGTTATGCCGAAATCTTTCAGCGCAACGTGCTCGCCTCCGGCGTCATCCCGCAAATTTCTGTCATCATGGGTCCTTGCGCCGGCGGTGATGTCTATTCGCCTGCGATGACCGACTTCATCTTCATGGTGCGCGACACCTCCTACATGTTCGTCACCGGGCCGGATGTGGTGAAGACCGTGACCAACGAAACGGTGACCGCCGAGAGCCTCGGCGGCGCTTCCGTCCACACGACGAAGTCTTCGATCGCCGACGGCGCCTACGACAATGACGTCGAGGCGCTGCTGCAGATGCGCCGGCTGATCGACCTGCTGCCGGCCTCCAACACATCGGAGCTTCCCGAAATCGAATGCTATCAGTCGGTGACCGACCATGATTTGTCGCTCGACCGGCTGATCCCCGACAACACCAACAAGCCCTACGACATCAAGGAACTGATCCTGAAAGTCGCCGATGAAGGCGACTTCTTCGAGATCCAGCAGAATTTCGCGAAAAACATCGTCACCGGTCTCGGGCGCATCGAGGGCCGCACGGTCGGCTTCGTCGCCAACCAGCCGATGGTGCTGGCCGGCGTGCTCGATTCCGATGCCAGCCGCAAGGCCGCGCGCTTCGTGCGCTTCTGCGACTGTTTTTCGATCCCGATCGTCACCTTCGTCGACGTGCCCGGCTTCCTGCCCGGCACGGCGCAGGAGTATGGCGGGCTGATCAAGCATGGCGCCAAGCTTCTCTTCGCCTATGCCGAGGCCACCGTGCCGAAGATCACCGTCATCACCAGAAAAGCCTATGGCGGCGCCTATGACGTGATGGCGTCAAAGCATCTGCGCGGCGACATGAACTATGCCTGGCCGACGGCGCAGATCGCGGTGATGGGTGCACGGGGCGCGGTCGAGATCATCTATCGCAAGGACATCGGCGATGCCGAAAAGATCGCAGCGCATACAAAGACTTACGAGGATCGCTTCCTGTCGCCTTTCGTCGCCGCTGAGCGCGGCTATGTCGACGAGGTGATCATGCCGCACTCGACCCGCCGCCGCATCGCACGGGCGCTGCGCATGCTGCGCAACAAGGACATGCAGAACCCCTGGAAGAAGCACGACAACATTCCGCTGTGAGTAACTACCGCGCTTCGAAGAGTTCGCGCAGCACCGGCACCAGCGCTGGCGGCAGATCCTCGGCGATCAGACCGGGTCCGAAACGGCTGCCGGCTTCGGCATGCAGCCACACCGCAGCGCAAGTCCCCTCGAAGGGCGGCATGGCTTGCGCCAGGAGACCGGCAATGATGCCGGACAACACGTCGCCTGACCCGGCAGTGGCCAGCCATGGAGCGCCGTTGGAATTGATCGCTGCCCTGCCATCGGGAGCAGCAATCACCGTGTCAGCGCCCTTGTAGACGATGACGGCATTGGCCCGTGCTGCGGCCGCTCGCGCCTTGGCCAGTTTCGACAGGGTCATGACGCCGGCGATGTCAGGAAACAATCGGCCGAATTCACCCTCATGCGGCGTTATCACCAATGCCGGCGCGTTCGGCTGACGGGCGACTTCGAACAGTGCCTGGGGCTGGTGAGCCAGCGACGTGATGGCGTCGGCATCCAGGACGATCGCATCTGCGTGGCTTGCGGTCGCCGATGCGCGCGCACCATCCGCCAAAGCCTTGATCAGTTGCAGGGCAAAATCGCCGACCTTGGGTTTTGGGCCGAGCCCCGGTCCGAACACCAGTGCTTCGGGATGGCGCGCCATCAGGAATTCCTGCACCTCTCCGAGCGAGCCCGCTTGCCGCAGCATGATGGAGGTCAGGTGTGTCGCATTGACCTGCATGGCATTGGCTGGCGACAGCACGGTGACCGCCCCTGCCCCGCTTCTCGCCGCGGCGAGCGCCGACAGCCGCGCGGCGCCCGTGGCGCTGGGGCCACCGGAAAAGACGCCGACATGGCCGCGCTTGTATTTGTGCGCGTCGACCGCCGGCACGGGAAATTCCTGCAACCACAGGTTTGGCACATTCTCGAAAGTCGAGACAGCGAGTTGGGCGATGATGTCGTCGCCGATGCCGATATCGGCAAGCACGATTTCACCGCATTGTCCGCGTCCTGGGAGCAGCAGGTGGCCAGGCTTTTTCCGCGCGAAGGTGACTGTGATCTCGGCGCGAAACGCCCTGCCCAATATTTCGCCGCCGGCTCCCGAGACGCCAGACGGCAGGTCGACCGCGATCACAGGCAAGCCCAAGGCGGTAGCGGTATCTATGGCCTTGGCGGCATCGCCAGACAGCGACTTGGACAGCCCTGCGCCATAGAGCGCGTCGACCACGATCGAGCCGGTCTCGGCATCAAATCCAGACAGCGGCCGCGGCTTGATCGGGCATTGCGCAGCGGCGAGCTCCGCATCGCTTTCCGGTCTTGGTGCTCCGGATGCCCAGATTGTGGTGCGCACACCGCTGTCGGCCAGGATGCGCGCGACGACGTAGCCATCACCGCCATTGTTGCCTGGGCCGCACAGCACATGGACATGCGTCGCCGAGGGATAGCGCTTGAGAACCTCGGCCGCGACCGCCTGGCCGGCTCTGCGCATCAGGCCGATACCGTCGGCGGGACCAGCGGCAACCGTAAGCCGATCTGCCTCGTTCATTTCTGAAGGAACAAGAAGTTCGTTGCTCATGGATTGCCGATCCGCATTCGATCAAGCATTGTCCAATTTTCGATCCGAAGCAAACAAGGGGGAGTTGCCGAGATCTGCGGCCACATTGTTGGCACGAAGGCACAGGATTGCCTGAAGGATAGGCGATATGCCTAGTTTTTGGGCAGATGCAGTTGGCGTTGCCGTGTAGTCTCCGGCAGCCCGTGCCGCTTCCGATACAGGGAATGACGTGAATTTGTATCCAGGTGCGGTGCGACTTTGAAATCGTGTGATACTGCTTCGAATCCGTCCAATTGGCACAGTTCGTGCTAGATCGAAGCGCAAGCGGGGGGTTCACAACCCGTTTTTTTTGGCAGTGGAGGCCACTTTTTACATGAAAAAGATCGAAGCGATCATCAAGCCATTCAAGCTGGACGAAGTGAAGGAAGCGCTTCAGGAGGCCGGACTGCAGGGCATTACTGTTACCGAGGCAAAGGGCTTCGGTCGTCAGAAGGGTCATACCGAGCTCTACCGCGGCGCCGAATATGTCGTCGATTTCCTGCCCAAGGTGAAAATCGAGGTGGTGCTTGGCGACGATGCGGTCGAAGGCGCGATCGAGGCCATCCGCAAGGCCGCCCAGACCGGCCGTATTGGCGACGGCAAAATCTTCGTTTCCAATATCGAGGAAGTCGTGCGAATCCGTACCGGCGAAACAGGCATGGACGCGGTCTGACCCGACCCGGCATTCTCCTAACGTCATCATAAAAAAACGTCATCACACAGGGATACATGACATGACGACAGCCAAAGACATCATGAAGCAGATCAAGGACAACGACGTAAAATTCGTCGACCTGCGCTTCACAGACCCGAAGGGCAAGCTGCAACACGTGACGATGGATGTCATCGAGGTCGAGGAAGACATGTTCGCCGATGGCGTCATGTTCGACGGATCGTCGATTGCCGGCTGGAAGGCCATCAACGAGTCCGACATGGTGCTGATGCCTGATCCGGACACCGTCCACATGGACCCGTTCTTCGCCCAGTCGACCATGGTCATCCTGTGTGACATCCTCGATCCGGTTTCGGGTGAATCCTACAACCGCGATCCGCGCGGTACGGCCAAGAAGGCCGAGGCCTACATGAAATCGGAAGGCATCGGCGACACAATTTATGTCGGCCCGGAAGCCGAGTTCTTCGTGTTCGACGACGTGAAGTACAAGGCCGACCCGTACAACACCGGTTTCAAGCTCGACTCGACCGAACTGCCGTCGAATGACGACACGGACTACGAGACCGGCAATCTCGGCCACCGTCCGCGCATTAAGGGTGGTTATTTCCCGGTGCCGCCGATCGACAGTGCGCAGGACATGCGCTCGGAAATGCTGACCGTGCTGGCCGAGATGGGCGTGCGCGTCGAAAAGCATCACCATGAGGTGGCGGCTGCGCAACACGAACTCGGCATCAAGTTCGACACGCTGGTCCGCAACGCCGACAAGATGCTGATCTACAAATATGTCGTGCACCAGGTCGCCAACGCCTATGGCAAGACGGCCACCTTCATGCCGAAGCCGATCTTCGGCGACAACGGCTCGGGCATGCACGTCCACCAGTCGATCTGGAAGGGCGGCAAGCCGACCTTCGCCGGCAACGAATATGCCGGCCTTTCGGAGAGCTGCCTGTTCTACATCGGCGGCATCATCAAGCACGCCAAGGCGATCAACGCCTTCACCAACCCGCTGACCAACTCCTACAAGCGTCTGGTCCCGGGTTATGAAGCGCCGGTTCTGCTCGCCTATTCGGCGCGCAATCGCTCGGCCTCCTGCCGCATCCCGTTCGGCTCGTCGCCCAAGTCCAAGCGCGTCGAGGTCCGTTTCCCCGATCCAGGCGCGAACCCCTACCTCGCTTTCGCCGCCATGCTGATGGCCGGTCTCGATGGCATCAAGAACAAGATCCATCCCGGCCAGCCGATGGACAAGGACCTTTACGACCTGCCGCCGAAGGAGCTGAAGAAGATCCCGACCGTCTGCGGTTCGCTGCGTGAAGCGCTGCAGAGCCTCGACAAGGACCGCGGCTTCCTGAAGGCTGGCGGCGTCTTCGACGACGACCAGATCGACAGCTACATCGAGCTGAAAATGGCCGAGGTGATGCGCTTCGAAATGACCCCGCATCCGGTCGAATACGACATGTACTACTCCGTCTGAGATTGACTCTCAGACTAAAGGTTCAGCGTAATGTTCAAGCCCTTGAAAGATTTTCTCTTTCAAGGGCTCTTTGCTGCACTCCGATAGTCGTGCCTGCCGTCGGCCCGCTCTCGCTGTCGCCCGCTGCAGATGGGCAACGCTTTTTGCGTTTTGTTTTTTGACGATCGTGTGTGTGCCGTGGTCCACGGGCGCTGGATCCATCGGCAAGCACGGCACGTCAATCCGGTGACGCCGTCTCAGGTCAGCAAGATCTGGTGAGTGACAAGCGGATCACTGTTCGAGCCCGAACATGGAGCCAGGAGCGAGCGGCGCACTGTCTCAGGCTACAGTGACCGCTCGTCCGGCGCCCCCCCGCCAATGCCGCCGTTCAAGAAAACCCCGCCCGTCCGAACAGCATTGCGTGACGTAACCCCAAGAACTGCGAATTCGCATGCTGCGCTGCAACCTGTCAACGCCGCCATGAGGGCTGCGGATAGCCGATTTCGCAACGTGAACAGGTGCTTATGGGAGGGTCTTTGCCACAAATAGGTGCTGGAAAGCGCTGTTTTCCGGGCTTTTTTGACAGGTAATCGCCGGAACTGCCAAGTCGGCGACCGGAACGTCGCAGCGATTGCGATCGCCCGAATTGCCTGACTTTTTCTGGGTATGTTCCGGCCGGGATGCGATCTGCCGGTTAATGGGAAAAGAACCCGGGTCCTTGGCTGGGGTTCTTGCGTGCGGGCCGGACGCACGCTGCATTCTGGATCGCAGCGGCAAGCCGCCGCCCGGACAGCAAACCTCATGGCAAGCAATACTGCGCGGCTCAGCCGGCGGGCACAACGATCCGCCCCAGAGGAATGCATTCGAGCAGGCCAGCCTGGTGGGAATAGATCCGGACTACGCCAGAAAATGGTGCTTCGATTTCTGTGACAATGTGAAGGCCGCGCTTCAGGCCTTTCGGTAGAGCGAGCGGCGCGCCAAAGTTCCATTACAAAAAGAACCCCAGCTTTCGCCGGGGTTCTTGCTTGGGAAGACCGTAGGATGGGCCTGAGACGGTCACGGCAGGTTTCCGCCGTGACGAAGGCTCAAGCCGCGGCCGAGACCTGGGCGCTTGCCGGCACCGAGGCGATCGTCTTCAGGATCTGCGAGGCGATCTGGTAGGGGTCGCCCTGGGAGTTCGGGCGGCGGTCTTCCAGATAGCCCTTGTAGTCGTTGTTGATGAAGGAATGCGGCACGCGGATCGAGGCGCCGCGATCGGCTATGCCATAGCTGAATCTGTTCCACGGCGCGGTCTCATGCTTGCCGGTCAAGCGCTTGTCGTTGTCCGGTCCGTAAACGGCGATGTGGTCCATCAGGTTCTTGTCGAAAGCCGCCATCAGCGCTTCGAAATAGGCCTTGCCGCCGACTTCGCGCATATAGGCCGTCGAGAAGTTGGCGTGCATGCCCGAGCCGTTCCAGTCGGTGTCGCCGAGCGGCTTGCAATGGTATTCGATGTCGATGCCGTATTTCTCGGTCAGGCGCTGCATCAAATAGCGAGCCATCCACATCTGATCGGCGGCTTTCTTGGAGCCCTTGCCGAAAATCTGGAATTCCCACTGGCCCTTGGCCACTTCGGCGTTGATGCCTTCATGGTTGATGCCGGCGGCGAGGCAGAGGTCGAGATGTTCCTCGACGATCTGGCGCGCGACGGAGCCGACATTGGAATAACCGACGCCGGTGTAGTACGGGCCCTGCGGTGCGGGATAGCCGCTCTCGGGGAAGCCGAGCGGGCGGCCATCCTTGTAGAAGAAATACTCCTGCTCGAAGCCGAACCAGGCGCCCTCGTCGTCGAGGATGGTGGCGCGCTTGTTGGAAGCGTGCGGCGTGACGCCATCGGGCATCATGACTTCGCACATAACCAGCACGCCGTTGGTGCGGGCGGGGTCCGGATAGACGGCGACGGGCTTCAGCACGCAGTCGGAGCTGTGCCCCTCGGCCTGCTGGGTCGAGGAACCATCAAAGCCCCATAGCGGCAGCTGCTCGAGCGTCGGGAATTCGGCAAATTCCTTGATCTGCGTTTTGCCGCGAAGGTTGGGAACCGGCGTGTATCCATCGAGCCAAATGTACTCGAGCTTGTATTTCGTCATTCTAGCCTCTCGTTGCTTGATCACCGAACCTGGATGACGCAGGCGCGCCGAGCCATCCAGCAGCCCAGCTGCCAAGTCGATAAAATGCAATTCGTGTGCCATTTCCGCTGCGCTGGGTGCGTCAAAAATGCCAGTTCACATCTGAGATGCAACCAAGCCGCCTAAGCAATGCGCCAAGATCGACCAAAGACAAAATCTGCATAAATAACAGGCAACTATTGATCTTTCCTTAGGCATCTTGCCTAAATGGTTCGCAGGACTTACCTTCATGCAAAGATGAATCGACAAGGGTCCGCAGAAGGAAGGAGACAGCCAATGGAGATCACGTCAGCCCGTCCGTCGGCAAAAATCCTGATGTTCCCGGTGGCATCGCGCATGATTGCCTCAAATTTAGGCGTAAAGGCTAAGTTCGCGGCAGAGCTTGCCTCTTTGCGCGATCACCCGCTCGACCATGGCGAGGCCTGGTACCATGAGGCTGCCATCGCGGAAGCCGAACTACCTCGCAAGAGCTAGCTAGACGTCTCCAGACCATACAACAGAAAAACCCGGCGCGATTGCTCGCGCCGGGTTTTTCTTTAGCCGCTTCAGCCCGCCTACTCCTTGGCGTGCAGATCGGTGCCGAGCGTATCCTTCACGAAGATCATGCCGATGACCAGCGACATCGCCGCGATCACCACCGGATACCAGAGGCCATAATATATGTCGCCCTTGTAGGCACTCAGCGCGAACACCGTTGCCGGCAGCAGGCCTCCGAACCAGCCATTGCCGATGTGGTAGGGCAGCGACATACCGGTGTAGCGAATGCGGGTCGGGAACATCTCGACCAGGATCGCCGCGATCGGCCCGTAGACCATGGTCACGAACAGGACCAGGATGAACAGGATACCGATGGTCATTGGCCAGTTCACTGCCGCCGGGTCGGCGAACATGGCGAAGGCGCCGCCAGCCGGGATGTTGTAGACGGTGACTTCAGGCGCACCCGCTGCTTCATCGGTGGTCAGCAACTTGTCCTTCACCGCCTGGTCGACCGGCACAGTAGCCTTTTCACCGGCGCGGATCGCGGCACCGTCCAGCTTCAGTTCCGGGTTGGCGGCGACAAACGCGTCGAGCTTCTGGTCCGCAACCTTGATCGCCGCGCGCTTCAGCGGATAGCCTCCGTCTTTCAGAGCCATGTTGACGGCTTTCACGAAGGCCGCCTCCTTGGCCTTGGCCTGATCGCCAGCGGCGACAGCGTCATAGGAAGCCACCGTTTCGTTGCCGATCTTGACCGACGCGGCTGTTCCGGCCGCAGCCGTCGACACCACGTCATAAGGAACCGAGTTTCTGGTCAAGAAGGCTGTCGCGATATCGCAGGACGTTGTGAACTTCGCATTGCCAACCGGATTGAACTGGAACCTGCAGTCGCCGGGTGCAGCCGTCACCGTCGCCCGCGTGTTCTGCTGAGCCGTGGCAAGCGCCGGATTGGCAGCCCAGGTCAGTGCCTTGAACAGCGGGAAGGTACAGACAATCGCCAAGGCAAGGCCCGCCATGATGATCGGCTTGCGGCCGATCTTGTCAGAGAGCCAGCCGAAGACGACGAAGAAGATCGAGCCGATCGCCAATGCGATGGCGATCATGATGTTAACCGACTGCGCGTCGACCTTGAGCACGTTGGTCAGGAAGAACAGCGCGTAGAACTGGCCATTGTACCACACCACGGCCTGGCCGGCGGTGAGACCGAGCAGCGCCAGCAGGGCAATCTTGGCATTCTTCCATTGACCGAAGGCTTCCGTCAGCGGCGCCTTGGAGCCCTTGCCCTCGTCCTTCATGCGCTGGAAGGTCGGCGATTCGGAAAGCGAAAGCCGGATCCAGATCGAGATGCCCAGCAGCAGAAAGGATACGATGAACGGAATACGCCAGCCCCAGGCGGCATAGCTTTCCTTGCTCAATGAAGCCTGTACGATCAGGATCACAATCAGCGACAGGAACAGGCCGAGCGTCGCCGTCGTCTGGATCCAGGAAGTGTAGTAGCCTCGCCGATTGTCCGGGGCGTGCTCAGCGACGTAAGTGGCCGCGCCGCCATACTCGCCGCCCAGCGCCAGGCCCTGCAGCATGCGCAGGATGATCAGGATCATCGGGGCGGCGATACCCAAGGTCGCATAACCAGGCAGCAGACCGACCAGGAAGGTCGACAGGCCCATGATCGTCATGGTGACAAGGAACGTATATTTACGGCCTACAAGGTCGCCGATGCGGCCGAACAGCAGAGCGCCGAACGGGCGCACCAGGAAGCCGGCCGCGAAAGCCAACAGCGCGAAGATATTACGCGTCGCTTCCGGAATGGTCGGACTGAAAAACGTCGAGCCGATGAACACTGCGAGCGAGCCGTAGAGATAGAAATCGTACCATTCAAAAACGGTGCCGAGCGAGGAAGCGAAGATGACCTTCTTCTCTTCCCGCGTCATGCCGCGGCTCGTTCCGCCGGCGGTCGATGCCATTGCCATTGTGTTTTCCTCCCGTGAGACCCGTTGACCCCGAAGCTGCGCGTGAACATCCGTGTTCTCCTCCGAACGCGGACTCAGGGCAGCCATCAACGGGAAAAATGACAGAAAGCGCTCGCCAAAGGCAGCGCGTCTTTGGGATTATGACTTTGGTATTAGGTGCGCTGCGGGATGAATCCGAGCGAGCGGCGGAACCCGTCAGCCCCTGAGCGCCTCGAGCAGGCCGGTGGCAGCCAACATGTCGCGCTTGCGGGCCGAGCGGCGCGCGACGGCCTCCGCATCCTGCCCCCAATGCTCGATCTGCCAGTCCTCGTCGACATGCCCGGCAGCCCAGGCGCCTTCGGCGTCGAGCTCGCCGAAATCGACCGCCAGCGCCAGCAGCGCCGAGCCGGTCAGCGACGTCATCACATGGATCGCGGCGAGCCGCAGCGGATCGGTGCGCCGGGCAAGATGGCTGCCCAGCACGGCGATGGCTTCGCGCGGCTGCTCGACATGGATGATTCCTTCGGCGAGGTTGAACCTTGCCCCGAGCGTCTCCCTCGCCCAATCCAGAACCGGATCCCAATGTTGGTTCTGCCGCTCCACCAGCCCCTGCGGCGCGTCGGCGCGATAGCAAAGCAGATCGGACGAGGCAAAGCGCAGGATGTCCTCCAGCACCGCCTGTGGATCGCTGGCAACGCCGTCGATGGCGGTGTCGACGAGGCGCATCACCGGCATGGTCACCGGATCGATGGTCTCGCCCTGGGCGGCGAACTCGTTGGCGACGAGCGCAGCCGCCGCCTCGGTCGGCAGCGCCAGGAGCGCCTTGCCCGGTGTGCGCACCGGCTTGCCGTCGAGATGCACGGCAAAGCCGTCTTCCACCGGCGCGACCGAGACGGTCTTGTAGAAGCGCTTCGGCAGATGCGTCTTCATCTGGATCTGGGCGCGGCGCACCGGATCCGGGTCGGAAAGATGCTTGCCCGCTTCGAGGTCGTTGAGGATATCACGCATAGAGGTCTCTCTCACACCGGCACGATCTTGCGCGCAGGCCGGTTGACGATGATCAGGCCGGCGGCAATCAGGCCAAGTGCCAGGAAAATGCGCATGGTCAGCGGCTCATTCAAGAACACGGCGCCGCACAAAACGCCGAAAACCGGCGACAGGACGGTAAAACTGGACGGGCCTGATGCCGGATAGCGTCGCAGCAGCCAGAACCACAACACATAGGTGAAGGCGACGATGTAGACCGCCTGGAAAAGCAGCGCCAAAGTCGGCAGCACGGTCGGATCGCGAACGGGTGGACCGGCGAGAGGCAGCACCAATATGCCGACGATTGCAGCACCGGCGAGCTGGTAAAGCAGAAGCTTTTCGGCAGTCGCCTCGACCAGCTTCGACCGCTTGATGAGGATGTTGGTCAGGGCCCAGAAAAATCCGGAGCCGAGGCTCAGGAGATCGCCGAACAGCATGTCTCCGCCACCGCCAAGCTTGTCGGAAAACACTGCGGCAAGGCCGGCAAAGGCTAGCAACAGACCGAGGAATTTCCTCAAGGTGATCTGTTCGCCAAGCAGGAAATGGCCGCCGAGCAGCATCCAGAACGGCATTGTGTTGACCAGCAGCGTGTTGCGGGCGACGGTCGTGTGCTCCAGGCCGACATAGAGGTAGAGGAACTCGATGCCGAACAGCGCGCCCACGGCTATGCCGGCGCGCAATGTCCCGTCGCGCGTGAACAGCGCTATGCCGCGCCAACGGCACCAGAGGAAGACGCAGAAGCCGCCGATGATCGAGCGCGCGATCGACAGGAAGACCGGGTCGTAGCCGGCATAGGAAATCTTGGCGGCGACGTAGTTCAGCCCCCAGGAAAAAGTCAGGCCGACCATTATGGCGGCGGCGGCCATGTCGACCGTATCGCGGCGATCAAGCGTATCGGTGGCGAGCGCGTCGGTGGCCCCGCTCACGATCAGTCCTCAGCGCTGGCGTCGTCGAAGCCGATCAGGTTCCAGCTCTGGCGCATGTGCGGCGGCATCGGCGCGGTGACATCGATGACGCCCTTGTCCGGATGCGGAATGATGATGCGCCGCGCATGCAGGTGCAGGCGGTTTTGAATGCCGCCCGGAAAATCCCAATTGGTGTCGGCCTCGAAATATTTCGGATCGCCCAGGATCGGGCAGCCAATGTAAGCGGCATGGACACGAAGCTGGTGGGTCCGGCCCGTATAGGGCTCCATCTCCAGCCAGGTCATCGTCTGCGCCGCCTGCTCGATGATGCGATAGTAGGACACGGCGTGGTCGGCGCCCTTTTCGCCGTGCGCGGCGACGCGGACGCGGTCACCATCCGGCGTCGGCTCCTTGATCAGCCAGGTCGAGATCTTGTCCTCGCGCTTCGGCGGCACGCCCTTGACCAGCGCCCAATACGTCTTCTTAGTCTCGCGGGCGCGAAACGCTTCGGCGAGCTTCATGGCGGCAAGGCGCGTTCGGGCGACGACCAGCACACCCGATGTGTCGCGATCGAGCCGATGCACCAGGCGCGGCTTCTCGCCCTTCTGGTTGCGCCAGGCTTCCAGCATGTCGTCGACATTGCGGGTGACGCCGGAGCCGCCCTGCACGGCAAGGCCCGCCGGCTTGTTGAAGACGAAGACCTTGGGGTCCTCGTGGATCAGCATTTTCGCCAGGACATCGGCATCGCCCTGGTTGCGGATCGAGTGGCCAGTCAGCGCGCTCTCGCCCTTCTTGTCGACCTCGAGCGGCGGGACACGCACCATCTGGCCGGGCTCGACACGCGTGTCGGCCTTGACCCGGCCGCCATCGACGCGAATCTGGCCGGAGCGAAGCAGCTTTTGCAGATGGCCGAAACCAAGGCCCGGGAAATGGGTCTTGAACCAGCGATCGAGCCGCATGCCCGCCTCGCCGGCCTCCACCGTGATCTGTTCAACGCCTGCCATATTCTTCTTCGCTTATCCGTTTCCCGGCAGGGCTCGGCCCTGCTCTCGGCGCGGCAATAGCATTATGAAACGGTTCTTGCGAGCCAAAGTCCCAGAAACAGGGCGATAATGGCGCCAATGACGCTGGCAAGCGCATATCCGAACGCCGGCAGTGTCGCTCCCCGCTCCCACAGCGTCGCGAAATCGAGCGAAAAGGCTGAGAAAGTGGTGAAGCCGCCGAGCATGCCGGTGGCAACGAACAGCCTAAGTTCGTTCGATCCGCCGCGACGCGCCAAGATGGCGATGAACAGGCCCATAGCGAAGGAGCCGACGATGTTGATGGCCATCGTGCCCCAGGGATAGTTGGGGCCGACAAGGCGCAGCGCGCCCATGCTGGTGAGATGACGAATGCCGGCACCGATGCCGCCACCGACCACAACGAGAAGCAGATTCAACATGACCGTTTTACTGCCCCTACAGGGGCAGCCTGGTCAATCCCTGCGTTGGGCAGAACTGCGCAGACCAGTCGAACTGGTCACCACTCAGGTGTTATCCAGCTTGGATATTTCTTCCTGAAGTCGGTGTAGAGGGCGTCCACTTCAGCTTTGCTGACCGGGCGCGTCTGTTCGTAGAGATAACCGGTAACGCCACCGGACAACTTGTATTCCGCGAGGCGTCTGTAGGCGGTACCGATGCCCTTCCCGTCGAGAATATACTGGTTGGAAAGCGTAACGCAGAGCTGCGCACCCGATTGCAAATGGGTAACGGGCGGGTCGGTTACGACAGCATATCTTGACTTCAATGTGTCAGGTACGAATCCATCGCGACTGTCCACTTGGCAAGGCCATTCAATGTGAGGATATAGGCTTCTTTTCAGGGCGAACAACAGCCAGCTGTTCATGACAGAGCCTGAAGCAAATACCGCAAAACGGTCCTCAGGACGCATTTCCCTGGTAAGGTCATCAGTAAGGCGTTTGTATTCAGACATACTGTCAAGATGAAGAGGCAGAATACCTTGGCTGGCATAAACATAATTGATCGGCGACAGCAACTGGCGGCCGATCGGGAAAAAGGTTCCCAAAAAAGCAAGTCCGGCGACAACGACTATGATGGCGGCCGACAATCGCAATCTCAGCGCCGGCATAGAAACGATCGCAACGATTGCCTGGGCGTATGCGGGAAAGAGCCAAAGAAACATTGGCATCGAATGATGAAGGTCCGGATCTTGTGTCCGAGTGAATAGAAAAAAGGTGGTTATCGAAGCGACGGCACAGAATAAAGAAAAGCGATTGCGACGTAAAAAAGAGATGTAAAGGCCAAATATTATCAACAGCCAGTTCACATAGCTGAGCCGGGATATCACCTGATCGAGCTGGGATGCCAAGGTCGTCTTGTATCCGCTGTAGATATCACCATAGTTGGTCCACAGAATCCTGAGGATCAGAGGTTGCTGGAAGGCCAGTGCGGCTCCGGCGACGACGAGAAGCGCGCACACGCCGCCTAACGCGGCTTTCAGGAGCACCGGAAAGTCCCGGTCTTTTGCCGCCTGAAACAAACAGAAAAAGGCCGCCGAAATTCCAGCGCCTATACCGGCATAGGCATACCAGCGGCGCAGCATGAACGCCAACCACAGGTACCCACCGACACGTATTCCGCTGATCACCGGTTCACGGGTCAGAAACTTCGATTTCCAGAGAAAATAGGTCGCTGCAGAAAGCGCCAGGCAACCGCCGATATCCGGCCATCCGCGAAGCGTTGCCGCCCAGAACGGCGTGTAAAGAAAGGCCGCAATCCATACGGCAGGCCAGCCCCAGGACGGAGACGTCTCGGAGACCGCCTCCATGTAGCTCATTCTGCCCATGAAAAGAGCGGTCGGGACCAGGTAGACCGCGACCACGCCGGCGACATATGAAAGCCTCGATCCGCCAAATAGTAAGTAAAACGGCATCAGGGGCGCCAAAATTGCCGTGCTGTAATCGTCCGTGGCGATAGAGCCCCTCAGCAAGCGCAGCCACCGAACAGGATCTTCGACCAACAACACACCCTGCTGGTTGAATATCTCGAAATAGGCAGCGAAATCCCAATAATATATTGGCTCTTCAAGCGCTACATATATGGCTACAAATGCAACACCAAGCAAGATCGTACATAGGTAGGTCCTTATCCATAATCCGAAAGTCTCGTTCTTCGTCACTTGGGGCCGCCAAAGAAAACAAGTGCAGGATTGTCGAGGTCAAACCGGGACTCCTACCGATACAGACGGGAACGGAGCCCACGCGATTCGGAACAATATTCATCAAGTTGAGGGGGATGTACACTTGAACCGGCGGCCGCCGCAAGCGCAAATAATAGCAATACTTACGATCACACTAAAGTAGCAATCGATTATATTATAAATGTGCCTAAATGCCGCCAGCGAAGCCAGCAGCATTTAGAGTCCCCGATAGGGGATCAGGAACCCCACGCCTTTAGGCGGCTGGGATCGCGGCGCTTGCCGTGTAGACTGGCTGGATGGAAGCGTACAAGCGTGGCAGCCACACGGTTTGGGACTGCAAGTATCACCTGGTTTGGGTGACGAAGTGCCGTTACGCGGTGCTTGGCGGCGACGTTGGAAACCGGTGCCGGGAGTTGCTGCGCGAGACGGCGCGCGCGCACGAGATGATTGTGCATGCCGGCTCGATCAACCGCGACCATGTGCATATGCTGGTGTCGATCCCGCTGCGGCTGTCGGTGTCGCGCGCGGTGCAGCACCTGAAGGGGCGCAGCTCGCACAAGCTGCTGAGCGAGTTCGCAATACTGCGCAAGCGCTACTGGGGCCAGCACCTGTGGGCGAGAGGCTATTGGGTGGTGAGCAGCGGGAATGTGACCGACGAGATGTGGGCCGAATACATCATGAACCAGGAGCCGCCCGAGCCCGACGACAACTTCAACGTGACGTGAGTTCGCGCCCTGTCCGCCGAACGGCGGACCGATCCGGCTTTAAGCCGTAACTTGAAGCCACCGCCTTTAGGCGGTGGAGTATTCACAAATTTAAGCTCAGGTCGTCTCTGCCTTCTTTGGCTTGGTCGAGCCGATCATCTTCCAGTTCTTGTAGAACATCGAATTGATGCGCTCGACGCTCACCGAGACGATGGCGAGCATGGCCGCGATCAGGCCGGGAACAGGGGACGGACGGATGATGTCCATGAACACGCAGTAGCGGCGGCCGTCATACTCGTTGACCGAGCGATGCAGAAGCGTGTCGTCGAAGATGAACAGCGGATTGTCGTACCAGTAATTCTTGACGTTGCCGCATTCCACGAAGATCTCCGATTTCACCGGGACCAGATTGTAGAGAATGCGCAGGCTGAGCCGCAGCGGACCGAAATGCCATGAGGTCGATTCGCGTTTGCTGAAAACGGAAACGGCGATCGTCTTGATGTATTTGAAATCCTTGTTGAACTCGGCGACGTTGTCGATTCTGTGCTTGCCATACCATTGGTAGACATACATGCCACGCCGGCCGACGCCGAAATTGGCGTCGATGTCGGCGATAATCTCGTCCTTGCGCGCCTTGAAGATATCCAGGACCTCATTGACCTCGCGCTGATAGTCAGCGGGAAACTGTTCCAGTTTCCACACGCCGGGGTTTCTGTAGCAGAGCAAATCGACCAGCAGGTTGAACGGCGACAGCAGCCAGGTAAAGAGGCCGTTGCCGAGGAAGTAGCCTGAGAACAGAGACAGATCCTTCCTGTCATTGCGCAGCATGTCGATCAGGCCGCAGACGATGAAGATCGTCGTCAAGATGGGAATGAAATAGAAGCCAAGGGCGAGAAGCGGAACGGCGATGGCGAATTTACGAAGGGTTTTGCGAAGGGTTTTTGTCATTTTTCCACGCGCGGAGCGCGATCCTGTTGCGAACAAGTGATGCCAAAATCACGGCAACGACCACCGCTCGGCCGTGCGCCTTGATAAGGTTTTTTAGGTTACCACACAACGGCCCCTGCTATCGCGGACTTCGCGGCGATCGTCGTTCCAGTTCCTCCGCCGTTGCGTAGGGCACGACCTGGTCCGGCTGAAAATCCGCGCGCCAGTGGCGTATCTGGTCCATGGCCGCTTCGGCAACGGCCAGCTTCGCGGCGAGCAGCGTGTGAAGAACGACCGCGGCGGGAATGCCCTATAGCGAAACCTCGGTTCGCAGCGTGACGAGACCGGGTCACGCAAGCCTGCTATCCCCGTTCTTTGCGCAGTTTCGCCCAATAATCGAGCCGCTTCCTGATGTCGCGCTCGAAGCCGCGCTCGGGCGGATCATAGAAGGTCTGGCGGCCCATCTTCTCCGGAAAATAGTCCTGGCCCGAAAAGGCATCCGGCTCGTCATGATCATACCGATAGCCGGCGCCGTAGTCCTCCTCTTTCATCAGCTTCGTCGGTGCGTTGAGGATATGCTTGGGCGGCAGCAGCGAGCCGTGTTCCTTCGCGGCCCGCGTGGCTGCCTTGAACGCGTTGTAGACGGCGTTGGATTTGGGCGCGGTTGCGAGATAGACGGCGGCCTCGGCAAAAGCCAGTTCGCCCTCGGGCGAGCCTAGATAGTCGTAGGCGTCCTTGGCGGCGTTGGCGACGACCAGCGCCTGCGGATCGGCAAGGCCGATATCTTCCATGGCCATGCGCACCAGCCGGCGGCCAAGATAGAGCGGATCCTCGCCGGCATCGAACATGCGCGCGAGATAGTAGAGCGCCGCGTCAGGGTCCGAACCACGCACCGATTTGTGCAGCGCCGAGATCAGATTGTAGTGGCCGTCCTGGCCTTTGTCGTAGATCGGTGCGCGGCGCTGGACGATGCGCTGCAATCCTTCGGGATCGAAGACCTCGCCGTGTTTGGCTGCCCGCCAGACTTCTTCGGCGAGCGTCAGCGACGCCCGGCCGTCGCCATCGCTCATACGGATCAGCATGGTCCGCGCCTCGTCGTTGAGCGGCAGCGCCCTGCCCTCGGTTTCCTCGGCCCGCGCCATCAGCTTGGCGATGCTCTCCTCGCCAAGCGAATGGAAGACCAGGACGCGCGCGCGTGACAGCAAAGCGGCATTCAGCTCGAAGGATGGATTCTCGGTCGTGGCGCCAACCAGCACGACGGTTCCGTCCTCCATGACAGGGAGAAAACTGTCCTGCTGGGCGCGGTTGAAGCGGTGGATCTCGTCGACGAACAGCAAGGTCTGGCGGCCCTTGGCGCGGCGCAGCTTGGCTGTCTCGAACACTTTTTTCAGATCGGCGACGCCGGAAAACACCGCCGATATCTGCTCGAAGGCGAGACTGGTTTCGCCGGCCAGCAATCGCGCCACCGTCGTCTTGCCGGTGCCGGGCGGTCCCCAGAAGATCATCGAGCCGAGCGAACCGGAACCGATCAGCCGAGTCAGCGCGCCGTCAGGGCCGGTCAGATGTTCCTGGCCGACCACCTCGCCAAGGTTTCTCGGCCGCAGCCTGTCGGCCAGCGGCCGCCCTGGCGGCACCTTTTCCGGTTCATCGACGCTGAACAGATCGGCCATGCACTTCTTTTCGTTGGAGCATGAGCCCTGATACTCGGGGGCCGTGCCCTAATAACGCAACACCTGACGCAGTATCTGCCCGCCGCGTTCGACCGTAAAGCGCCACCAGCGCGTATCAGTCTTGGCCGCCAGTTCCAGGGTCGCCGCGGTGTCGATGGTGGTGCCATTCACCTCGCGCACGATGTCGCCCGGCTGGAAGCCGAAATCGGCGGCCGGCGAATCGCGGTTGATATCGACCACAGTGACACCTTTGATGTCAGTGCGCAGGCCGAGCCGCTGGGCGAGCCGGGGCGACAGTTCCGCGACCTTGGCGCCTGAAAAAGGGCTGCGGCCATGCAAAGTCACTTCGGCAGCCTTCATGCCTTCCGGAGCGCGCTCCAGCGCGATGTCCATCGCCGCCTGCTGGCCTTTGGTCAGAACGGCGAAATTGGCGGTGGTGCCGATCGACAGCGTCGCCATCCGGTAGTCCAGCGCCTCGATGCTCTCGACCGGCTTGCCGTTGAGCTGCAGCACGACGTCGCCGGGCTTGAGCCCCGCCTTGGCGGCCGGTCCGGTCGCCTCGACCGACGAGACCAGTGCGCCGGTCGGCTTTTCCATGCCGAGCGATTCAGCGATCTGCGGCGTCACCGCTTCGAACTCGGCGCCGATATAGGGCCGCTCGAAGAAGTCGAGCCCGGCCTTGGCGGCGTCGGCGAAGGCGCGAACCATGTTCGAGGGAATGGCGAACCCGATGCCGATCGAACCGCCGCCGCGGCTGTAGATGGCCGTGTTGATGCCGACCAGCTGGCCGCCCATGTTGATCAGCGCGCCGCCGGAATTGCCGGGGTTGATGGCAGCGTCGGTCTGGATGAAGAAACTGGAATCCGACACGCCGATATGGCTGCGGGCAAGCGCCGAGACGATGCCGCTGGTGGTGGTCTGGCCGACACCGAAGGGGTTGCCGATGGCCAGCAGCAGATCGCCGACCTCAAGCGCGTCGGAATCGCCGATGGCAATCACCGGAAACGGCTTGTCGGAGGCGATCTTGAGCACGGCAAGATCGAACGTCTCGTCCTTGAGCAGCACCTTGCTGTCGAATTCACGCCCGTCCGCGGTCGCCACCTTGACCTGATCGGCATCCTTGATGACGTGGTAATTGGTGACTACGACGCCGGTCGGGTCGACCAGCACGCCGGAGCCGAGCGACGACTGGGCGCGCGGCTGCGAGCGGCCGAAGAATTCCTCGAAGAACGGATCGCCGTCGAAGGGCGACGTCACCTTGGCGGTCTGCGAGGCATAGACATTGACCACGGCCGGTGCCGTCTGCTTGACCAGCGGAGCGAACGACAGTTGCACTTCTTCGCGGCCGAACGGCACGCGTTTGTCGGGGCCGGACGTCGCATTCTCGCCTTCGACGCCATGCAGCAGATCGGTCAGCACGTCCGACAGGCCGGGATCGGTCTTGGTCTCCTCGGCCAATGCTTGCCTGACCACCGGTGCGGCCGCAAACGCCGTCATGGCGAAGAGCAGAACAAGGGACAGTCGGGTAGCGCGCATTTACGAATCCTCCAAGGCGAGTTCGGGGCCATTGTCCCGACGATTGTGCAAAATGAAAGGCTAAGCCGCCGAGATCCGATTATTTCGGCCAAAGACCCTTGGTTCCGGCCAGGAATCGGCTCTGGCCGCAAGTTTTCTACATTCACAAAACAAAAAGGGGCCCGCAGGCCCCTTTGAATTCCAGGATAGACCGAGCCTTATGCGGCTGCGGCGTCCGCTTCGGTGCCTTCGGCTTCGATGCGGGCGCGGTCGCCAGCGCCCTTGGCCGACGTGTCGCGATCGACGAACTCGATGACGGCCATGGCGGCGTTGTCGCCGTGGCGGAAGCCCGCCTTCATGATGCGCAGATAGCCTCCATTGCGGGTGGCGTAGCGCGGGGCGATGGTGTCGAACAGGCGCTTGACGACGCCTTCATTGCCGATCTGCGCGATCACCTGGCGGCGGGCGTGCAGGTCGCCGCGCTTGCCGAGCGTCACCAGCTTCTCGACGATCGGACGCAAATCCTTCGCCTTCGGCAGGGTGGTGACGATCTGCTCATGCTCGAGCAGCGACACGGCGAGGTTGGCGAACATCGACTTGCGATGGCTAATGCTTCGGGCGAAGCGACGGCCTTTGAAACCGTGGCGCATGGCTCTTTTCCTTCTTCAGTTGTTCAAGAGGCCGAGGCCCCTGATGGTTTTCCGCATGACCGTCGGATCGAGCGGCCCACGCCGCCGATCCTTGGAATTCATGCTCAATATTGATCTTCGTAACGCTTGGCGAGGTCTTCGATGTTTTCCGGCGGCCAGTCCGGCACTTCCATGCCGAGGTGCAGGCCCATCGCCGCCAGGACTTCCTTGATCTCGTTCAGCGACTTGCGGCCGAAGTTCGGGGTGCGCAGCATCTCGGCTTCGGTCTTCTGGATCAGGTCGCCGATATAGACGATGTTGTCGTTCTTCAGGCAGTTGGCCGAACGCACCGAAAGCTCGAGCTCGTCGACCTTCTTGAGCAGCGCCGGGTTGAAGGCGAGCTCGGTGACGGCCTCGGTGGCGACTTCCTTCTGCGGCTCGTCGAAGTTGACGAACAGGCCAAGCTGGTCCTGCAGGATGCGGGCGGCGAAAGCCACCGCGTCCTCGCCGGTGATCGAACCGTCGGTCTCGATCGTCATGGTCAGCTTGTCATAGTCGAGAACCTGGCCCTCGCGGGTGTTCTCGACCTTGTAGGAGACCTTCTTGACCGGCGAATAGAGGCTGTCGACCGGGATAAGACCGATCGGAGCGTCTTCGGCGCGGTTGCGGTCGGCCGGCACGTAACCCTTGCCGGTGTCGACGGTGAATTCCATGCGGATTTCCGCACCCTCGTCGAGCGTGCAGATGACGTGGTCGGGGTTGAGGATCTCGACGTCGCCAACCGTCTGGATGTCGCCGGCGAGAACCGCACCCGGTCCCTGCTTGCGAACGACCATGCGCTTGGGGCCATCGCCTTCCATGCGGATAGCGATTTCCTTGATATTCAAGACGATGTCGGTCACGTCCTCGCGCACGCCGGCGATGGACGAGAATTCATGCAGAACGCCGTCGATCTGCACGGCGGTAACGGCCGCACCGCGCAGCGAAGACAAAAGCACGCGACGCAGCGCGTTGCCCAGCGTCAGGCCAAAGCCACGCTCGAGCGGCTCGGCGACCAGCGTGGTCAGAGTCTTCTTTTTCGACGAGAACTCGATCTTGTTCGGCTTGATCAGTTCCTGCCAATTTTTCTGGATCATGATGCTTTCCTTCCGTTGACCCGCCACCATCCAATCGTGGCGGGCGACCTGGAATGCCGTGGAGGAGCGCCCCAAGGGCGCTCGCGCGACGTTCGGTAAATTGCTTAGACGCGGCGCTTCTTGCGCGGGCGGCAGCCATTGTGCGGGATCGGCGTCACATCACGGATCGATGTGATGGTGAAGCCGGCCGCCTGCAGGGCGCGCAGCGCCGATTCACGACCCGAGCCAGGTCCGCAGACCTCGACCTCGAGCATGCGCATGCCGTGTTCCTGGGCCTTCTTGGCAACATCTTCGGCAGCCATCTGGGCAGCGAACGGGGTCGACTTGCGCGAACCCTTGAAGCCCTGGGCACCGGCCGACGACCAGGCAATCGAATTGCCCTGTGCGTCGGTGATGGTGATCATCGTGTTGTTGAAGGTCGAATTGACGTGGGCAACGCCCGACGAAATGTTCTTGCGTTCGCGACGGCGAACACGGGCGGCTTCCTTGGCCATGATGGTCCTTTCAGTTGATCTCTACACCGCCGTAATGCCAGCGGCTCCACCTGGAGAGCGAGTAGTGAGTAGGGAATAGGGATTCCTACTCGCTATTGGCTACTCGCTATTCGCTCGCTTACTTCTTCTTGCCGGCGATCGACTTGGCCGGGCCCTTGCGGGTGCGCGCATTGGTATGCGTGCGCTGGCCGCGGACCGGCAGCGAGCGGCGGTGACGCAGGCCACGGTAGCAGCCGAGGTCCATGAGCCGCTTGATGTTCATCGAGACTTCGCGACGCAGGTCGCCTTCGACCTGATAATCACGGTCGATCGCTTCGCGGATCTGCAGCACTTCCGCGTCGGTGAGCTGGTTGACGCGACGTTCGGCCGGGATGCCGACCTTGTCGACGATCTCCTGGGCGAACTTTTTGCCAATGCCGTGAATGTACTGAAGCGCGATGACGACGCGCTTGTTGGTCGGAATGTTGACGCCGGCTATACGAGCCATGTTCTTCTCTTCTCCATGTGGGCCGGCCAACCTTCAGAAAGGCGGGTCCGGCGCTATCTTAAGTTGCCCCGCGTCCGGTGGAGGCCGGCCCATGCGGGAGTTTCCAGTTCAAAGCGACTGCCTTGCCCTTGCGGACAAGCAAAGTCCATGCCTGATAGGAAGACGGGCCGCCATACCGCAGCGAACCGCCTCCGTCAAGTGCAATCGTTAATTTCCCCGCGTTGCGTTCTTGAGCACCGCTTGGATCTGCTCCGTCACCGCATCGATATCGGCCATGCCGTCGACGCTCCGGAGCTTGCCCTTGGCATAATAGTAGCCAATCAGAGGCGACGTCTTCTTGTAGTACTCTCGCAGACGCTCCTCGAACACAGCCGGATTGTCGTCCTTGCGAACAGGCAGACCGGCTGCCTGTGCCTCGTCGGCGCGCTTGACGATCCGGCCGATCAGCGCCTTATCGTCAACGACAAGCTCAATGACGGCATCGAGCCCCTGGGAGCGATTCGAAAGCATCTGCTCGACCGCGTCAGCTTGCACCAGCGTCCGCGGATATCCGTCGAGGATGAACCCATTGGCGCAGTCGGCCTGATCGATACGCTCGGCGACGATCGCGTTGACGATGGCGTCGGACACCAGCTCACCAGCATCCATCACCGCCTTGGCGCGCTTGCCGACTTCGGTGCCAGCCTGGACAGCAGCACGCAGCATGTCGCCCGTCGAGAGCTGGGGTATGCCGTGTTTTTCTACCAGTCTTTGTGCTTGTGTCCCCTTGCCCGCCCCTGGCGGCCCAAGCAATATCAACCTCATCTGGCTTTCTTCCCCCCGCGCAGCTTCGACTTCTTGATCAGGCCTTCATACTGATGCGCAATCAGGTGACCCTGAATCTGCGCAACCGTATCGAGCGTGACACTGACCACGATCAGAAGCGATGTGCCACCAAGGTAGAATGGTACGCCAGTCGCCGAGATAAGGAACTCCGGCAGCAGGCACACCAGCACCAGATAGATGGCGCCGACGACGGTGATGCGGGTGAGAACGTAGTCGATATAATCGGCGGTGCGCTCGCCCGGACGATAGCCCGGGATGAAGCCGGAATGCTTCTTGAGCTGGTCGGCGGTGTCCTTCGGGTTGAAGACAATCGCAGTGTAGAAGAAGGCGAAGAACACGATCATCGCCGCGTAGAACGCCATGTAGAGCGGCTGGCCGTGGCCGAGCGAGGCCAGAATCGTGCTTGCCCAGGCCGGCATGTTCGTCGTCTGCGAGAAGCCGGCGACCGTGGCCGGCAGCAGCAGCAGCGACGAGGCGAAAATCGGCGGAATGACGCCCGACGTGTTGAGCTTCAGCGGCAAGTGCGAGGTATCGCCCTGGAACATCCGGTTGCCGACCTGGCGCTTCGGATACTGGATCAGCAAGCGGCGCTGGGCGCGCTCGAAGAACACGATCAAGGCGATGACGACGATGGCGAGCACGATGATCGCCAGGATCAGGCCGGTCGACAGCGCGCCGGTGCGGCCAAGCTCAAGCGTGCCGGAGATGGCATGCGGCAGGCCGGCGACGATGCCGGAGAAAATGATGAGCGAAATGCCGTTACCGATGCCGCGAGCGGTGATCTGCTCGCCGAGCCACATCAGGAACATGGTGCCGCCGACCAGCGTGACGACGGTCGAGATGCGGAAGAACATGCCGGGATCGCTGACGATGCCGTTGCCGTTCTCCAGGCCCACCGAAATGCCATAGGCCTGAACCAGCGCAAGCAGCACGGTGCCGTAGCGCGTGTATTGGTTGATGACCTTGCGGCCCTGTTCGCCTTCCTTCTTCAGCGATTCCAGCGAAGGGATGACCGAGGTCATCAGCTGCATGATGATGGAGGCGGAGATGTAAGGCATGATGCCGAGTGCAAAGATCGCCATGCGCTGTACGGCGCCGCCGGCGAACATGTTGAACATGCCCAGCACGCCCTTGCTCTGCGAGGAGAAGGCCTGGGCGAAGGCGTCGGGGTTGATGCCGGGAAGCGGAATATAGGTGCCGAGGCGATAGACCAGCAGCGCGCCGATCGTGAACCAGATGCGTTTCTTCAGATCCTCCGCTTTGGCGAAGGCCGAGAAATTCAGATTCGAGGCTAATTGTTCAGCAGCCGAAGCCATGCCTGATTCTCCGCTTGGTAACGCTTGATGGCCCTTGAGGTCAGGCGGTGCGTTTCACCGAAGCTCACGAGATAAGCTCCGGGCTCTAAACATGCAAGCGGCCGCGTGGATGCGGCCGCTTGATTAGGCAGATCAAAGCGCAATCGTGAGCAAAAACCGATCCCACTCCTGCCGATCGCGCATCAAATTGCCGTTATTCGGCAGCTGCCTTTTCCGGCAGTTTGACCGAGCCGCCGGCCTTTTCGATCTTCTCGATCGCGGCCTTGGAGGCGCCGGCAACGTCAAAGGCGAGCTTCGCCTTGATCTCGCCGTCCGAGAGGATGCGCACGCCGTCCTTGACGCGGCGGATGACGCCGGCGGCAACCAGCGATTCGGCCGTCACGGTAGCCTTGGCGTCGAGCTTCTTGGCGTCGATGGCCACCTGGATGCGGGCCAGCGAAACGACGGTGAAGCTCTTGGCGAAGATGTTGTTGAAGCCACGCTTCGGCAGGCGCCGGTAGAGCGGCATCTGGCCGCCCTCGAAGCCGTTGATGGCGACGCCGGAGCGCGCCTTCTGGCCCTTGACGCCGCGACCGCCGGTCTTGCCGGAGCCTGAGCCGATACCACGGCCGAGACGCTTCTTGGAGTGCGTCGCGCCGTCATTGTCACGCAGATCGGTGAGTTTCATCTGAGTTCTCCTGCGCTCTGGCTCAGCCCTCGTCCACTACGCGGACGAGATGCTGGACGGCAGCGATCATGCCGCGCACGGAGGGCGTATCTTCCAGCGTGCGCTGCTTGTGCATCTTGTTGAGGCCGAGGCCGACCAGCGTCGCGCGCTGTTCCTTCGGACGGCGGATCGGCGAACCGATCTGCTCAACGGTGATGGTCTTGGTTGCTTTCTTGGCCATGGTCAAAATCCCTGGTCAGATCGACTATTCTTCAGCCGCAACGGCGGTGCCGCGGCGGGCCTGAAGGGTCGAATACTTGATGCCGCGAGCAGCAGCCACATCCTTGGGATGCATCTGGCTCTTCAGCGCGTCGAATGTGGCGCGAACCATGTTGTAGGGATTCGACGAACCCATCGACTTGGCGACCACGTCATGCATGCCGAGCGTCTCGAAGACGGCGCGCATCGGACCGCCGGCGATGATGCCGGTACCCTGCTTGGCAGCGCGCAGCAGAACGCGTCCGGCGCCCCAGCGTCCTTCGACGTCGTGGTGCAGCGTACGGCCCGAGCGCAGCGGCACGAAGATCATGTCGCGCTTTGCCGATTCAGTTGCCTTGCGGATAGCTTCCGGCACTTCGCGCGCCTTGCCGTGACCAAAGCCGACGCGGCCCTTCTGGTCGCCGACGACGACGAGCGCTGCAAAACCGAAGCGACGGCCGCCCTTGACGACCTTGGCGACGCGGTTGATGTGGACGAGCTTGTCCACCATGCCGTCATCGCGTTCTTCACGATCGCGGCCGCGGCCGCCATCCCTACGTTCCTGTGCCATATCCTGTTCCTTGTTTTTTTCCGGAAGCACGGTTGCTGATAAGATCCGGTGCCTCTGTGGGTCACCGGGGCGAAATTATTAGAAGCTCAAGCCACCTTCACGAGCAGCCTCGGCGAGCGCCTTGACGCGGCCGTGATAGATGTAGGCGCCGCGGTCGAAGACGACTTCCTTGACGCCGGCCTTGGTGGCGCGCTCAGCGATCAGCTTGCCGATCGCGGCGGCGGCGGCGGTGTCGGCGCCGGTCTTGAGCGAACCCTTGAGGTCCTTCTCGAGCGTCGAAGCAGCGACGATGGTGTGACCCTTGGCGTCGTCGATGACCTGCACGTAGATGTTCTTCGACGTGCGGTGAACAGACAAACGCGGACGCTCGCCGGCGACCTTCTTGATCTGGCGGCGGACGCGCTGCGCACGGCGCTGCGTGGATTCCTTAGTACCCATGATAGTCTTCCTTGCCTTCAAAAAACGGGGGCCGTCATGTGCGGTAGGCGAAAGCGCCTCCCGCGACCGCTCCCCGCGGCGTTACACTTCTTTGGCCTTGTCCTTTCCGAAAAGTCTGCAACTTCTCGGAGCCAAGCCCACTACTTCTTCTTGCCTTCCTTGCGGACGATCTTCTCGCCAGCGTAACGGACGCCCTTGCCCTTGTAAGGCTCGGGGCCGCGGTATTCGCGGATTTCAGCTGCAACCTGGCCGACCTGCTGCTTGTCGATGCCTGCCACGGTGATTTCGGTCGGCTTCGGCACGGTGATCGTGATGCCCTGCGGCGTCTCGTAGACGACGTCATGGCTGAAGCCAAGTGCCAGCTGCAGGTTCTTGCCCTGAAGTGCCGCGCGATAGCCGACGCCGGTGATCTCGAGCTTCTTCTCGAAACCGTCCTTGACGCCCTGCAGGATGTTGACGATCTGCGTGCGCGACATGCCCCACTTGGAGCGGGCGGTCTTGGTCTGGTCGCGCGGCTGGACAGCGATCTCGCTGCCTTCCATCTTGACCAGAACTTCGTCGTTCACCACGAACTTCAGCTCACCCTTGGGGCCCTTCGCCGTCACGGTCTGGCCGTTGACGGTCGCGGTCACGCCCTGCGGCAGCGAAACGGGTTTCTTTCCAATACGAGACATCTTGTTGTCCTCGTCACTTCTCTTGTTTCAGGTCTCTGTCTTCGGGGATGATCCCGAAGACCGGATTCCACTTTTTCCGATCACACGCCAGATCAGAAGATCTGGCAGAGGATTTCACCGCCGACGTTCTGTTCACGCGCTTCGTGGTCGGCCATCACGCCCTTCGGTGTCGAAAGGATGGCGATGCCGAGGCCGTTGGCGACCTGCGGAATCGACTTGGCCGAAACATAGACGCGGCGGCCTGGCTTCGAGACGCGGGCGATTTCGCGCACGACCGGCGCGCCGTCGAAATACTTCAGCTCGATCTCGATTTCGGACTTGCCGTTGTCGAAGTCGGTCTGGCTGTAATCGCGGATATAGCCTTCAGCCTTCAGCACGTCGAGGACGCGGGTGCGCAGGCGCGAAGCCGGCGTCGAAACGCTCGACTTCTTGCGGCCATACGCGTTGCGGATGCGGGTCAGCATATCGCCGAGAGGATCGCTCAATGACATGTTATGTCCTCCTTACCAGCTCGACTTGACCAGGCCCGGGATCTGGCCGTTGTTGCCGAGATCACGAAGCGCGATGCGCGATACTTTGAGCTTGCGATAGTAGGCACGCGGACGACCGGTGACTTCGCAGCGGTTGCGGATGCGGATCTTGGCCGAGTTGCGCGGCAGGGCAGCAAGCTTCAGCTGAGCGCGGAAGCGCTCCTCCATCGGCTTGGACTGATCCATGATGATCGCCTTGAGGGCAGCCCGCTTGGGACCGTACTGGTCGGCAAGCTTGCGGCGCCTGTTGTTCTTCTCGACTGAGCTGGTCTTTGCCATTTCAGATTTTTCCTTTTCTCGCTGCCGTTACTGGCGGAAGGGGAAGTTGAAGGCCTTGAGCAATGCCCTGGCTTCGTCGTCCGTCTTCGCAGTCGTACAAACGATGACGTCCATGCCCCAGATCTGATCAACCTTGTCGTAGTTGATCTCCGGGAACACGATGTGTTCCTTGATACCCATGGCGTAGTTGCCACGGCCATCGAAGCTCTTCGGATTCAGTCCGCGGAAGTCGCGGACGCGCGGCAGTGCGATGTTCACGAGGCGGTCGAGGAACTCGTACATGCGTTCCTTGCGCAGCGTGACCTTGGCGCCGATCGGCATCTTCTCGCGGACCTTGAAGCCGGCGATCGAGTTGCGGGCGCGGGTGACGACGGCCTTCTGGCCGGCGATCATCGCCAGGTCTTCGGCCGCGATCGAAGGCTTCTTCGAATCCGCGGTCGCTTCGCCAACGCCCATGTTCAGCACGATCTTGTCGATGCGGGGAACCTGCATCTCGTTGTCGTAGCCGAACTGCTCCTGCAGCGCCTTGCGGATGGTCTCGTTGTAGACCTGCTTGAGGCGCGGCGTGTTCTGGGCCTTGGACTGTTTGCTTTCAGCCTTTGGCTTCGTGGTTTGAGCCTTAGCCATTGATGACTTCTCCCGAGCGCTTGGCGACGCGCACCTTCTTGCCGTCCTTCTGGAAGATGAAACCGACGCGGGTCGGCTTGCCATCCTTGGGGTCGGCCAGCGCGATGTTCGACAGCTGGATCGGCGCTTCCTTGGTGATGATCCCGCCCTCTTGGGACTGGGACTGCTTCTGGTGACGACGGATCATGTTGACGCCGCGCACCAGCGCGGTGTCTTCCTTCGGCTGTACCGAGAGGACTTCGCCCGAACGGCCCTTGTCCTTGCCGGCCAGCACGACGACCTTGTCGCCTTTTCTAATCTTTTGCATTGGTCCGGCTCCTTACAGCACTTCAGGCGCGAGCGAGATGATCTTCATGTGGTTCTTGGCGCGGAGTTCGCGCGGAACCGGTCCGAAGATACGCGTGCCGATCGGCTCTTTCTTGTTGTCGACGAGAACGGCCGCGTTCTTGTCGAAACGGATCACGCTGCCGTCCGGGCGGCGGATGTCCTTGGCCGTGCGAACCACGACCGCCTTCATCACATCGCCCTTCTTCACGCGGCCGCGCGGGATGGCTTCCTTGATCGACACCACGATGATGTCGCCCACGGAAGCGTATTTCCGCTTCGAGCCGCCCAGCACCTTGATGCACATGACACGACGGGCGCCGGAATTATCCGCGACGTCGAGGTTTGTTTGCATCTGAATCATGACTGGCCGCCTTCTTCTTTTCTAACGGGATGGGCCTCAAAGCCCCTCCCCGGTCTGTCCAAAATTCGTTGTTTACGCCCGAGGTCAGGCTTGGTCCGAAGACACGACGATCCAGCGCTTGTCCTTGGAAATCGGCTTCGATTCCTGGATGAACACCTGATCGCCAACCTTGTGGGCGTTGTTCTCGTCGTGCGCCTTGTACTTCTTGGTCATGCGCACGGTCTTCTTCATCACGGGATGCGTGAAGCGCCGTTCGACCTTGACGACAACCGTCTTCTCGTTCTTGTCGCTGACGACGGTGCCCTGCAGAATGCGCTTTGGCATGGTTTTCGTCCTTAAGCCTTCTTAGCCGCGGACTTTTCCGCAGCGATGGTCTTGATACGCGCAATGTCCTTACGGACCTGTCTCACGCGCGCGGTCTTCTCAAGCTGGCCGGTGGCCTTCTGGAAGCGCAGGTTGAACTGCTCCTTCTTCAGGCTGGCCAGGTCGTCGGTCAGCTGGTCCTGGGTCTTGGTCCGGATGTCTTCGGCTTTCATGATCAGCCCGTCCTTATTCTGCGATGCGCTGCACGAAGCGCGTCTTGACCGAGAGCTTGGCCGCGCCGAGACGCAGTGCCTCACGGGCGGTTTCTTCATTGACGCCGTCGATCTCGAACATGATGCGGCCCGGCTTGACGCGCGCCGCCCAGTAGTCGACCGCGCCCTTGCCCTTACCCATGCGGACTTCGGTCGGCTTCGAAGTGACCGGCACGTCCGGGAAAATACGGATCCAGACGCGACCAGCGCGCTTCATTTCACGCGTGATCGCGCGGCGTGCCGCCTCGATCTCGCGCGCGGTAACGCGGTTCGGCTCAAGCGCCTTCAGCCCGAAACCACCGAAATCCAGATTGGTGCCGCCCTTTGCGGTACCATGGATACGGCCCTTGAACTGCTTGCGGAACTTTGTGCGCTTTGGCTGCAGCATCGTTCTAACTCCAAATTCCTAAATGTCTCAGGCGTTTTCGCGACGACGACCGCGTTCGCGATCACCACCACCGCCATGCGCAGCATCGCCCTCGGTCGCACGACGCTCCGAAGCCATCGGGTCGTGCTCGAGGATCTCGCCCTTGAACACCCAGACCTTGACGCCGCAGATGCCATAAGCGGTGTGCGCTTCGGCAGTGCCGTAGTCGACGTCAGCACGCAGCGTATGCAGGGGCACGCGGCCTTCGCGATACCATTCCATACGCGCGATCTCGGCGCCGCCGAGACGGCCGGCGCAGTTGATGCGGATGCCTTCGGCACCGAGGCGCATGGCCGACTGAACGGCACGCTTCATGGCGCGGCGGAACGCGATACGACGCTCGAGCTGCTGGGCGATCGACTGGGCGACCAGGGTCGCGTCGATTTCCGGCTTGCGCACTTCAACGATGTTGAGGTGCGTTTCGGACTTCGTCATCTCCATCAGCTTCTTGCGAAGCTTCTCGATGTCGGCGCCCTTCTTGCCGATGATCAGACCCGGGCGCGCGGCATGGATGGTGACGCGGCACTTCTTGTGCGGACGCTCGATCACGACCTTCGAGATGGCAGCCTGCTTGAGCTCCTTCTCGAGATACTTGCGGATCTTGATGTCCTCATGCAGCAGCTTGCCGTACTCGCCGGTGTTCGCGAACCAGCGCGAATCCCAGGTGCGGTTGATGCCGAGGCGAAGACCGATCGGATTGACTTTCTGGCCCATTATGCGGCCTCCCCTTTTTCTTCGACTTCACGAACGACGATCGTGAGGTGCGAGAACGGCTTCTCGATACGGCTCGCGCGACCACGGCCACGGGCATGGAACCGCTTCATGACGATCGACTTGCCGACATAGGCTTCCGCCACGATCAGTGCATCGACATCCAGGTCGTGGTTGTTTTCCGCGTTGGCGATTGCCGATTCCAGCGTCTTCTTGACCGTGCCGGAAATCCGCTTGGCCGAGAATTCGAGATCGGAAAGCGCTGTCGCGACCTTCTTGCCGCGGATCAGCGCGGCAACCAGGTTCAGCTTCTGCGGGCTGATACGGATCGTGCGCAACACGGCGCGCGCTTCGTTATCAGCAAGCCTGCGCGGAGCTTTGGCCTTGCCCATGATTATTTCCTCTTCGCCTTCTTATCCGCGCCGTGACCGTAATAGGTCCGGGTCGGAGCGAATTCACCGAACTTGTGACCGACCATGTCCTCGTTCACCGAGACGGGAACATGCTTCTGGCCGTTGTAGACACCGAAGGTGAAGCCGACGAACTGCGGCAGGATAGTGGAGCGACGGCTCCACATCTTGATCACCTCATTGCGACCACCTTCACGAACCTTGTCCACCTTCTTGAGAAGGTAGCCGTCAATGAAGGGGCCTTTCCAAATCGAACGAGTCACTTGGCGTTACCTCTTCTTAGCTCTTGCGCTGATGGCGCGAGCGCAGGATGAACTTGTCGGTCGCCTTGTTGGACCGCGTCTTCTTGCCCTTGGTCGGCTTGCCCCAAGGCGAAACCGGATGGCGGCCACCCGAGGTGCGGCCTTCACCGCCGCCGTGCGGATGGTCAACCGGGTTCATGGTCACGCCGCGATTGTGCGGACGCTTGCCACGCCAGACCGTGCGACCGGCCTTGCCGTCATTGATGTTGCCGTGGTCCGGATTGGACACGGCGCCGACAGTAGCCATGCAAGAGCCGTGAACGACACGCTGCTCGCCCGAGTTGAGGCGCAGGATCGCCATGCCCTGGTCACGACCGACCAGCTGACCATAACCACCGGCCGAACGGGCGACCTGAGCGCCCTTGCCCGGCTTCAACTCGATGTTGTGGACAATGGTGCCGACCGGCATCGAGGCCAGCGGCATCGCATTGCCCGGCTTCACGTCGACCGCTTCGCCGGAGACGATCTTGTCGCCGGGAGCCAGACGCTGCGGAGCGATGATGTAGGACAGCTCGCCATCGTCATACTTGATCAGCGCGATAAAGGCGGTGCGGTTCGGATCGTATTCAATGCGCTCGACCGTGCCGACAACGTCGAACTTGCGGCGCTTGAAGTCGATGATGCGGTACGAACGCTTGTGGCCACCGCCGATGAAGCGGGCGGTGATGCGGCCGTGGTTGTTGCGGCCGCCCGACTTGGTCAGGCCTTCGGTCAGACCCTTGACGGGCTTGCCCTTGTAGAGGCCGGAGCGGTCGACGATGACCAGCTGACGGGTGCTGGGCGTTACCGGGTTGAATTTTTTCAGTGCCATGTTTGTTGTCCTCGCGGCCTTGCTCAGAGACCCGTCGCGACGTCGATCGACTGGCCATCTGCCAGCGTCACGATCGCCTTCTTGACGTCGCTCTGGCGGCCAACCGTGCCACGGAAGCGCTTGATCTTGCCCTTGCGGACAAGCGTGTTCACGGCCATCACCTTGACGCCGAACAGCGCTTCGACGGCGGCCTTGATTTCCGGCTTCGACGCCTTCTTGGCGACGTTGAAGACGACCTGGTTCTGCTCGGAGGCCATGGTCGACTTTTCGGTGATCGCCGGCGAGACGATCACGTCATAATGACGAAGGTCGGTCATTTAAAGCGCTCCTCGAGAGCCTCGACGGCGGCCTTAGAAAGGACCAGCGTGCCGCGGCGCAGAATGTCGTAGACGTTGATGCCCTGGATGGGCAGCACGTCGATGTTGGGGATGTTCGTCGCCGCCAGCTTGAAATTCTTGTCAAGCTCGGCGCCGCCGATCAGCAGGGCGTTGGTCAGGCCCAGCGTCGCGAAATTCGCGATCAGCGCCTTCGTCTTGGCCTCGGTCAGCTTCAGCTCGTCGATGATGATGATCGACGCGCTCTTGGCCTTGGCCGAGAGAGCATGCTTCAGCCCGAGAGCGCGAACCTTCTTCGGCAGTTCGTGCTCATGGCTGCGAACGACCGGGCCGTGGGCCTTGCCGCCGCCGCGGAACTGCGGAGCGCGTGCCGAATGGTGGCGGGCGCGGCCCGTACCCTTCTGCTTGTACATCTTGGCGCCGGTGCGCGCGATCTCGGCGCGGCCCTTGGCCTTGTGCGTGCCCTGCTGTTTCTTGGCGAGCTGCCAGCGCACGACGCGCTGCAGGATGTCCTCGCGCGGATCAAGGCCGAAAATCTCCTCGGAGAGTTTCACCTTGCCGGCGTCCTTGCCGCCAAGCGTTGTGATCTTGAGATCCATTATTCCGCTCCCTCTGTGGCCGGAGCCTCGTTCTTAGCAGCTGCCGCAACGGCGCGGATCGCGGCGGGCTTCGGCGCATTGGCCGGCAGTGCCACCTTGGCCGCATCGCGGACCAGGATCCAGGCGCCCTTCGATCCGGGAACCGCACCGCGGATCAGGATCAGGCCGCGGTCGGCATCGGTCGAGACGATCTCGACATTCTGCGTGGTGACGCGGGTGTCGCCCATGTGGCCAGCCATATGCTTGCCCTTGAACACCTTGCCCGGGTCCTGGCGCTGGCCGGTCGAACCGTGCGTACGGTGCGAGACCGAGTTGCCGTGCGTCGCGCGGCCACCGCCCATGTGGTGGCGCTTGATCACGCCCTGGAAACCCTTGCCGATCGTCGTGCCCGTCACATCGACCTTCTGGCCGGCGACGAAATGCTCGACGGTGATCTCGGCGCCAACGTCGATCATGTTGTCGGCGGAGACGCGGAACTCGGCGACCTTCGCCTTCGGCTCGACGGAAGCGGTCGCGAAATGGCCGCGCATCGCCTTCGACGTGTTCTTCACCTTGGCAAGGCCAACGCCGAGCTGAACGGCGGTGTAGCCATTCTTCTCTTGCGTGCGCTGGGCCACGACCTGGCAGTTCTCCATCTGGAGAACGGTGACGGGAACATGTTCCCCGGCATCGTTGTAGATGCGGGTCATTCCCACCTTCTTTGCAATCACACCTGAACGCATCGGTTCAATTCCTTTAGAGTTCCGGGCCAGGGGCACCGCCCCTTACCGCGCTCTCATTCCCTTAGAGCTTGATCTCGACGTCGACACCGGCGGCCAGATCGAGCTTCATCAAAGCATCGACCGTCTGCGGGGTCGGATCGACGATGTCGAGCAGACGCTTGTGCGTGCGCATCTCGAACTGCTCGCGGCTCTTCTTGTCGACGTGAGGCGACCGGTTGACCGTGAACTTTTCGATCCGCGTCGGCAGCGGAATGGGGCCGCGGACGTTGGCACCGGTGCGCTTGGCCGTCGACACGATTTCCTTCGTCGAGGCGTCGAGCACGCGGTGGTCAAACGCCTTCAGGCGGATGCGGATATTCTGTCCGTTCATGCGTCACTTCCTTGTTCTGGCGCGGCGCGGGCAGCGCCCGCGACAGATCGGTTTAAGTCCAAATTACTCTTTGATGGTGACGACGATGCCGGCACCGACGGTGCGGCCGCCTTCACGGATGGCGAAGCGCAGCTTCTCTTCCATGGCGATCGGCACGATCAGCTCGACATCGACGGTGATGTTGTCGCCCGGCATCACCATCTCGGTGCCTTCCGGCAGCGACACGATGCCGGTCACGTCGGTCGTGCGGAAGTAGAACTGCGGACGGTAGTTGGTGAAGAACGGCGTGTGACGGCCACCTTCGTCCTTGGTCAGGATGTAGGCTTCGGCCACGAACTTCTTGTGCGGCTT